>NZ_JBSPZA010000013.1:0-81691 GCF_053851535.1 Desulfoplanes sp. PS50
AAGATTCGGATGATGACAATTGCAGCCTTGATTTTGGAACGATTGCCGCAGAGGCGATTCATCTTCATGAAAAGCGGGAATGCCCCACTCCTTCCTTTGTATGTGCAAATCAGGGCAGCGCCGACAAATAGCTGAGCCCATACATATTTGGGACGATTGGTACGTTTGGCGTGATCGTGATGCAAACCGACAGACGGGGCCTTTTTGGAGCTGCGAAAACAGAACGTATCGTCTATACCGATTGTAATTTCGTCGGGTGTAAGTACCTCGCAAAGAAGTAATGTCCATTGTTTGATAATGGCCAGCCACGAAAACACACCTTTCTCTATCGCTTTGTAGTAGGTGGTCCAAGTTTTTTCGGGAACGATGGAAAGGAAAGCATCTGTAATATGCCCCGTTCGAGCAATGATGCATCCGAAGATGAGTTCGAGAAAGGTGGGGCGTAATTTGGCCGGAACGGCCAGAAGAATCCTGGTCACCCAGCTGGCGAAAACAGTAAGTACATGACGGCGATCCATTGACTAACCTCCTGAAAAAGTTTTTCTTTTTCAGAAAAGGGCCGCCGAAGGCGGCCGCGCGAATCGCGCGAAATGTCAAGTACTTTTTTGATATTTTTTGCATTTTTTTTTCGCCTTTATGGGGCGCAAACTCTAAACTCTAGACCATCAAGAAAACAGGTCAAAAATTAGGTTTTTTCGACAAGTTGGTATAAAATAATTCTAAAAACCATGAAATAGTGTAGAGGAATATATTTTATGCCAAAGCCAACATCTAATCCAGGCACCAAGGCTCAATCCCTCAACCCTGCGATAATTGCTTCAATTTTGAAACTTAAAGAGAGTTGGCCGAGTGCAATTGTCGCAAGAGATGAGGTTGACAAGTTTTCAGGTGGACTACTGACACCTCGAAACATGTCTAATCTTGACAGTCGGGGGGAAGGTCCTCCGCTTAAGATTAAGTTTAGAGGACGAAAGGTGGCGTATCCAATCGACAGTTTAATTGACTGGATAATTGATCAAGTGGCGTGAACGAATTGAATGCCGTTGAATGTCGTTAAATGCAGATTTGTCGATTTTAGGGGGGAAGGACCAAAAAAACTTGGTACAGTGTTGGTACAGAATGGGTTGGTATAAAAAAAGGACTTACGCTGTTATGACGTAAGTCCTTGTTTTTATTGGTGGGCCACCAAGGAATCGAACCTTGAACCTCCTGATTAAGAGTCAGCTGCTCTGCCAATTGAGCTAGTGGCCCGGAGGGTGTTGAGGGGGGTTCCCTGCAACGAGATCGCTTCTCTAGGTAGTTTGGTCGTGGGTGTCAAGAAAATTATATAAAATTGCATGAGTAAAAAAGATCGAACCGGGGTATCCGTCTGCTGATTCAGGAAATGGGGCAGGAAGTTGATATCCCTGTGTGGTTTTTGAGCCAGCGATTCGGAGGTTATTTGCTCCACAAGGCACGACCGGCCAGGACGATGAAAAAGGTCACTGTGGCAACGGCGATGATGGTCGCTCCGGTGGTCAGATCGAATTGGTAGGAGAGGATCAGACCTGCTGTACAAAAGATCATGCTCCACAGGGATGCCATGAGCATCATGGAAAAAAGGGATCTGGCCCGTTGTCCGGCCAGGTAGGGGGGGATGCTCAAAAGGGCGATGACCAGGATGAGTCCGACCACCTGGATGATCATGACCACGGAGACCGCGACCATGGCCAATTGTATGAAATGGAGCAGCGGGACGGGCACTCCCTGGGTGCGGGCGAATTCCGGTTCAAAGGAGAGGAGCAGGAATTGGCGGTAGAACAGGGTGATGATCAGCGCAATGACCGCGATCAGCACGAGCATGATCCAGAGATCATGACGGGGAACCGTTAAAATGCTCCCAAAGAGATAGCTCATCAGATCGACATTATACCCGGGGGTAATGTCCATGAGAATGATCCCCGTGGCCATGCCCGCGGCCCAAAGGACCCCGATGACGGTATCGCTTTGCTGGGGTTTTTTCAGGGTGATCGCGGCCATGATGCCTGCCGCGACCAGCGTGAATCCAAGGGTGGTCGGGAGTACCGGAAGGCCGAGAAAAAAGGCCAGTCCGATTCCCCCATAGGCCGAATGAGCAATGCCTCCGGCAAGAAAGACCTGGCGGTTGACCACGACCAGGGAGCCGATCATGCCGCAGGCAATGGATGCCAGGATGCCTGCGAACAAGGCATTCTGCATGAATTCAAGGGAAAAGGCTTCAATCATCGGTGAGTTCCGTGGTCGGAATGTTGAGTACGGTGGAGACATCGTGGATGTAATCGGCCATGGGGCAGGTGTGTTCGTGGGCTCCGTACAATAACGAAAGCATTTCCTTGGTGAAGATGCCCTTGTTGCTGTGGATGAGCCGTCTGTTCACGCAGGCGATGTCAGTGACCCGGGATGCGACAATGCTCAGGTCGTGGCTGACAACAATGATTGTCAGTGATTTTTTGAGTGTGTCCATGAGCTCGAAAAAGCAGAACCGCCCTTCGGGATCGATGTTGGATGTGGGTTCGTCAAAGACCAGCAGGTCCGGATTGCCCACAAGGGCTCTGGCAATGAGTACCCGTTGTCGTTGACCACCGGACAGTCGGTCCATGCGACGTGTGAACAGGGCTTCCTCGATTCCTGCCTTGTGCAGGGCTGCTGCGGCCCGGTCACGTTCCTTTTTCGTATATACAAAACCGCGCAGGCCCGGTCGAAGCCCCATGAGCACGACCTCCATGACCGTGACCGGAAAATCCGGTCGGGATACCGTGTATTGGGGAACATAGCCGATGGGGAGTGTGCCGTGTCCGGCCCGTTTTCCAAAGACTTCCACGATACCCGTATCCGGGGTGAGCAGGCCGAGGATGAGGCGAAGCAGGGTGGTCTTGCCGCTGCCGTTGGGGCCGACAATGGCGGTAAACGATCCCTTTGTCAGGGTCAGGTGCACGTTGGTCAGAATGGGACGGACCCCGTCATAGGAAAAGTTGAGGTCGCGGATGGTCACGGCCGGGAATGTTTCAAGGGAATGTACCGCGTTCACCGTAATGCCTCCTTGATCCTTTTGGCCGCCTGGAGGAGATTTTCCGGCCAATGTTCGGCCAGGGGATCGAGGCGGACAACCTGGCCGTTGATGGCCCCTGCGATGACCAGGGCGCTTTTTTGAGAGAATTGGGGCTGTACAAAGACGGTGTCGATGTCATGGATGCGGGCCATACTGATCAGCTTGCCCAATTCGCGCGGGCTGGGTGATTTGCCTTCAATTTCCACCGGAATCTGAAACAGACCGTACTCCCTGGCAAAATAGCCCCAGGCCGGATGAAAGACCAGAAAATGGTTTTTAGTCGTGGTATCTCCCAGAATGGTCCGGATGGATGCGTCCAATTGCGTCAATTCCGTCTCAAAAGCAGCCAGGTTGGTTTCGTACGTGTCTCTGTTTGCTGGATCGACAGCGACAAGTCCCTTGCAGATGTTTCTGGCCTGAATGGTGACCAGGGCAGGGGAGAGCCAGATATGCGGGTCCAGGATGGTTGTGGACTCGGTTTTGTGATTCTGTCCCTGATCATGGTCTGCTTGGGGTATTTCCGGATGATCGTGAAGATGTCGGGCCATGGGGATTTTGCTCACCCCTTTTTGGGTGGCCACAATGACCATGTCCGGATTGGCCGCATGGATTTTTTCCAGCCAGACGCTCTCAAAGGGTGCCCCAACGGCAAAATAGATGGCCGATGCCGAGAGGGTTTTCATCTGGTTGGGTTTGGGCTCGTAGGTTGCCGGGCTCGCCCCGGGCAGAACCATGACCGAGACATCGGCCAGATCACCGGCGATCTGTTGGACAAAGTAGGCCTGGGGAACAACCGAGACGGTCACCATCAAGGGGGCGGCAGAGAGTGCGGTGGCTGAAAGCAGGATGCAGGCAAGCACAAGGGAGAGCTGGTTCAAAAAACGCATGGGGGTTCTCCGGGGGTGATGATCAATGCGGAGGCAGGAAGCAGGGGCGTGAAGCTCATAGATTCTTCACGCCCCTGCTGGCATGCTCGGAAAAGAATCCGTATTATTGTTTCAGATCGCTGCTTATAAAGCCGATTTTGCGGATGGCCGCATGGATCGTTTCCTCATCAACAGGTGATTTGGAGGCGAATTCGGCCTGTTTCTTCTCCAGACTGACATGGACGTTAGTAATGCCCGGAATCGCTTCCAGGGCCTTGGTCACGGCGTTTACGCAATGCTGGCAGCTCATACCTTCAATGGTGATCGTGGGCATGATTTCCTCCCGGTTCGTTGTGATCGCAAAAAAATAAAATAGGACCGGAAGGTCCTCAAGTCAACGATTGCGGGGATTTTGTCGAGGGCCTTGATTTCAGGCACTGCAGAAGATCGGTGCAGGAGGGCGAGAGATTCAGGAAATGTCCGCTGGTGGTGCGGGCGGGACGCCCACGCTCCCAGGAGGAGTGTCATTGTCTTTCATGCGGGTGAAGTATTTTTTGCGCTTGACCAGGGCCACTCGGATGCTTTTCGGCACAAGCCGGCTTTGACGGGATTTTCGTGAATGTAGGCAATGGTTTGAACAAAATGACGTTCATCGCGAATGAACCGGTCAAAATATTCATTTTGCCATGTCTTGGAACCTTTCCCGGGAGCGCGGGCGTCTCGCCCGCTATTTTTCAGGTAGCTCTCAATTTTGTGCCCGGTAAACGATTTCCATGAATGAATTACTCCGGATAATGGAAATCCCACGTATGTTTTGATGAGTACATGCACGTGATTGGGCATCACGACATAGGCCACCAGGTCGTAACGCTTTCCGTCAAAATGTTTCCACGCATTCACAACGATCGTTGCAATGTTGGGGTTTCGAAGGACGCATGAACCATACCCCTTATCGAGTTCCTGTTGGATGTGTTTGCGGCGATCTATTTTTTCTTTCTCGTTTTGATGAAGAAGCGGGCGGGACGCCCGCGCTCCCGGGAGAGAATCTGCCAAGCGATAGGTAATGGCCTGGTAGACTCCGTTTATGTCGAAATGTGGCAAGTATCCTCGGGAATGCCATCCTTCGAGCGAAGGGTGTGTTTGTGGGCTTGGAAAGGTGTCTTGGACTTTGAATCTGATGGCTTTCATGGAACACTCACCGGTGGGGGGAGATAAAGGACCATAGGGTGACAGACTGGTAACCTTCTGATCCATATCCTGCAAGCGATTGGGAAAAAAAGGCTGGGAGCACGGGCGGGACGCCCACGCTCCCGGGAGGGTGGTAATGGAGAGGCGGGTGGGACGCCCGCCTCTCGGTGATTGGCTTATCTTCCTATCTTTTCGCATTTCTTTAAAAATGCGGCAACACCCTTTTTCCCTTCCTTTTCATACACATTGATCACATGACTGCCAATCACGGCCACGTCGGTTTTGCCGATGAGTTTTTCTACATGTTCCGGCGAACTGATGCCGAAACCTGCTGCTATGGGCAGGTCGCTCAGGGAGCGGATGCGGTTCAAAAAACCGATGCCCTGGTCGTCGACATCTGCGCCCGCCCCGGTGATGCCCACCTTGAGGGTGGCATAGATGAATCCCTCGGCAAGGGCGCAGACCCTGGCCAGGCGTTGTTCACCCGTTGAGGGCGAGGTCACCTGGATGACCTTGAGCCCTGCATCGTGGGCCAGATCCAGATGATCATCGGTTTCCTCGTCAAAGGGGAGATCCGGGATGATCAAACCCTGGATGCCCGCGTCCGCGCTGCGACGCATGAACCGTTCCATGCCCATGGCAAAGGGGATGTTGCCGTAGGTCATGAACAAAAGGGGAATGTCCACGGTTTTGGCCACTTCCTCGGCCAGGCGGAAACAGTCTTTTGTGGTGATTCCGTTATCCAGAGCGTGCTGCGATGCACGCATGATGGTCGGACCGTCGGCCAGGGGGTCGGAAAAGGGGATCTGGATCTCCACGAGATCCACACCCGAATCCGCCATGAGCCGGATAAGCTCGGCCGTGGCCGTGAGATCCGGGTACCCGGCCACCACATGGGTCATCAGCCCGATTTTTTTATTTGTTGAAAATACTTGATCAATTGTCTTCAATGTCCCTGACCTCCGATTTGAGAAATTCGACCCACCGTGTTTCGTCGAGATATTTGGCCGTGATGAAGATGTCCTTGTCCCCCCGTCCCGAGATATTGACCACCATGATGTGATCTTTGGGCAGACCGGGTGCGAGCTGCATGGCCCGGGCAACGGCATGGGCCGATTCCAGGGCCGGGATGATTCCTTCCTCTTTGCAGAGGATCTGAAAGGCCTCCAGCACCTCGGAGTCCAGGACGCTGGAAAAGTGGATCCGTCCCTGATCATGCAGTTCGGCCAGTTCCGGGCCGATGCCCGCGTAATCAAGGCCCGCGCTGATGGAATGGGTCTGCTGGACCTGGCCGTCACTGTTTTGCAGAAAATAACTCTTGTATCCCTGAACAATGCCTATTTGAGGATTCTTCCCGAACCGGGCCGCGTTTTCTCCGGGTTCGGGCCCGGTTCCGCCGGCCTCGGTGCCGAAGCACTGCACAAAGGGTTCGTCAACAAACGGGGCAAAGAGGCCCAGGGAATTGGACCCCCCGCCCACGCAGGCCACCAGGGAGTCGGGAAGCCTGCCCTCGGCCTCCATGAGCTGGGATCTGACCTCTCTTCCGATGACCGACTGGAAATCCCGGACCATGACCGGATAGGGAGCGGGTCCCAGGGCCGAGCCGATGAGGTAGTGGGTGTCGTCCAGGTGCTCGATCCAATGCTTCAGGGCCGCGTTGACCGCATCCTTGAGCGTTTTGGTACCAAAGGTCACCGGGACGACCTCGGCCCCCAGAAGACGCATGGCATAGACGTTGGGGTACTGGCGTTTGATATCCACCTCGCCCATGAACACGGTGCATTCCATGCCCAGCTTGGCGGCCACTGTGGCCGTGGCCACGCCGTGCTGGCCCGCGCCGGTCTCGGCGATGAGTCGGGTTTTGCCCATTTTTCTGGCCACCAGCCCCTGACCCAGGGCGTTGGTGATCTTGTGGGCACCGGTGTGGTTCAATCCTTCCATTTTCAAGTAGATCTTGCAGCCGCCAAGGCGTCTGGTCAGGTTGGCCGCATAGGTCAGAGGGGTTGGACGGCCTGAATAGGTCGTGAACAGATCGGAAAGTTCCTGCTGGAAACCGGGGTCATCCCGGAGTTGTTCATAGGCCTCGGTCAATTCGTCCAGGGCCGGAATGAGCATCTCGGGCACATACCGGCCGCCGTAGGGACCGAAGCGGTGTTTGATGGAATTGGTTGTCATGGGAAGTCCTTTATTCAAGATGTAAGATGGATGAAAGAAGGAGACCGGTTAGAGTACGCAGTACGCAGTACGCAGTGCGCAGATCGAAACATGCCGTTATTCCGGACTTGATCCGGGATCTCGGGAAAACGGGCGGGCACACGGGTCCGCCCGTTGGATGTCGGATTGTTTGCCAATGATGTGCATGACCTGTTTGATTTTTTCTGGGTCCTTGATGCCCGGGGCGGATTCCACGCCGGAATTGAGGTCGAATCCATCCGGGTTGCAACCACGGGCTTGAGCAATGTTTGCCGGGCCGAGTCCTCCTGCCAGGAGCCAGGGGCGGGGCGGGTTCAGGTCTATGAGGTTGGTGAAATCGAGGCTTGTGCCATGCCCTCCGGATTTCATGCCCGCATCGAGCAGAAAGGCCGCGCACACCGGGGCGAAGCGGTCCATGTCCTTGTGCAGATCATCCATTCGTTCATAGCGCATGGGCCAGAAGACCTTGATGACCCGGGAAGGACCGAGGGTTCGGCATGTCTCCACCGAATGGTC
Source organism: Desulfoplanes sp. PS50 (assembly GCF_053851535.1). Taxonomy (NCBI): domain Bacteria; kingdom Pseudomonadati; phylum Thermodesulfobacteriota; class Desulfovibrionia; order Desulfovibrionales; family Desulfoplanaceae; genus Desulfoplanes; species Desulfoplanes sp. PS50. The sequence continues at coordinate 7,831 of NZ_JBSPZA010000013.1, forward strand.
CCCATGCAGCTGGGCGAGATCCAGTCCGGCCGCTTCCATGATCTGGGCGATCTCGTCGGGTCCCTGGTTCACGAATACCCCGACCTTGTTCACGGGAAAAGTGGAAAGGTCGGGCACGTCACGGGCAAGGATGTTTCGCGGGCTTCTGGGATGGAAGATGAATCCCAGAAGATCCACGCCCAGATCGATGCAGGTCCTGATGTCCTGTGTTCGGGTCATGCCGCAGACCTTGACCACGGGTTTGCGCGAAAAAAGCGGGAGCAGGTTCGAGTCGGGTGTGTTCATGGTCGTTATCAGATGTTCGGGGTGGACGGATTATCGCAGGGGCGTCTGGTGAATGTTTCAATCATGGCTCCCGGGTCATCCTCCTGCATCAATGCCGTGCCGATGAGCAGGGCATCGAATCCCGCCCGGAAGAGTTCCTGACCCGTTTTCGGGGTGGTGATACCGCTGGCGCTGATCCAGATCTCCTGGTCCTGTTTTTTTTCGATCAGGTCATGGGACCGGTTCAGGTCGATGTCCAGGGTAGCCAGATCGCGGTTGTTGATCTGGATGATCGGGGCACCCAGATCCTGCGCCCGGTAAAGATCCTGGGCGTCAAAGGCCTCTACCACCGGTTCCAGGCCGAAGTTGCTGCATGCCTCGAGCACTCTTTTGAGTTCCCGGTCCGTTTGAAAGAGCCGGACAATGACCAGGATGGCCGAGGCCGGGGTGGTTGCGGTCATGGCCACCTGCAGGGGATCGGTGATGAAATCCTTGCGCAGCAGGGGCAGACCGGTTCGGGCCATGGGCTCGAGAAAGGCGAGATCGCCCTTGAAATAGGTCGCTTCCGTAAGCACGGAGATGGCCGAGGCCCCGGACCGGGCGTACATCCTTCCCGCCTCTCCAGGAGAGCGGGTCAGATTGATCTTCCCTCTGGACGGGGAGGCACGCTTGTATTCAGCGATGATCGCGGTGTTCTCGTGATCGCGGATGGCCCGGGCGAATCCGGGACGGGGCCCCTGATACGGCCTGGGGAGATCCTTCATTGACCGGAGCATTTGCAGCTCTTCCTGCTTGGCCCGGACGAATCGGCTAAGAGGCATGGGAGAGTACCTCCCTGACCCCTTCCTGGACCTTGATCCGGGCCTGCTGCATGGCCTCGGCCAGGGTGACCCCCTCTTCCAGGATGTGGATGGCCATGCCCAGGTTCAGGGCGACCATGTCCTGGATGGCCCTGGGACCTGTTCCGGCGAGGATGAATTTCTGTTTTTCCACGGCGTCCTCGAGGCCGCTGCATTGCAGGGCTTCCGGGTCGCATCGTTCAAATCCCAGAGGCTGGGGATCGAATGCCGATGTGGTTGTCTTGCCGTCCTCAACCATAATGACCTGGCAGACCCCGCAGGGGGTAAGTTCATCAAATCCTCCGGCCCCGTGAACAACCGCGGCCTTGATCCCGCGTTTGGCCAGGACGGTGGCCATGAGCGGGGCGAACTCTGCGGAAGGAACCCCCATGAGCTGGTGCGTGGGCAGGGCCGGATTGATGAGCGGACCCACGAGGTTGAACAGGGTCCTGATGCCCAGGGCCTGGCGGATGGGGGCCACATGTTTGAACGCGGGGTGGAATTGGGGGGCGAACAAAAACACGAAGTTGCATCTGGCCAGTTCCGTGTGCGCCTCTTCCGGAGAACCCACAAAGGGAAAGCCCAGGGCCTTGACGATATCCGCGCTCCCGCATGTACTCGAGACGCCCTTGTTGCCGTGCTTGAACACCTTGTAGCCCATGTCGGCCAGAAACAGGGAGACTGCGGTGGAACAATTGAAGCTGTTTCGGCCGTCCCCGCCCGTGCCGCAGGTGTCGATCCGTTTTTCCGTCAGCCCGGGAATGATGCGCGCCTGTTCCAGGGCCATGTTCACGGCCTCTCCAAGTTCCTCGGCGGTTTCTCCCTTCATGCTCAGTCCCAGAAGCAGCGCCCCTGCCTGGGCCGGTTCGAGTTCACCCGTGAGCAGTGAGCCAAAAGCCTGTTTGCCCATTTCCGAGGTAAGGTCCCGACCCTTTTTCAGATGATTAAGTATGCTATTTATGGTATGCATGATTTTTTTCCTCTCTGTGAAAAATGTCCCTGTTGTATTTCTTCTATTCGGGTTTCCCGGGGGTGGTCACAAGGGCGCGGCGCGCCGTGCCCCTACGGTTTCCCGCCTCCCGTTCAGCTTTGCATAAGATCTGCTAAGGCTCGCAAGCTCGCCAAACATTCACTTTTCCCGTCTCCCTTCTTTTCACGCCACATTCTTTGCTTCGCCCATCTCCCCCTCACAGATTTTGATGAAATTGTGCAGCAGTTTCGGTCCCTCCGGGGTGAGAATGGATTCGGGGTGAAATTGAACCCCCATCCAGGGGCGGTCCGTATAGGCAAGGCCCATGATCGTTCCGTCTTTGCTCCGAGCGGTCACAGTGAATCCGTGGTCGCTGTCGTCCTCGAACACGGCCAGGGAGTGGTATCGGCCGATGACCATCTCCTTGGGCATGCCGGCGAAAATACCCGTGCCCGTGTGCTCGATGATCGAGGTCTTGCCGTGCATGATCTGTGCGGCCCTGCCTACGAGGGCCCCAGCAAAACGCCCCAGAATCTGATGGCCCAGGCAGACTCCTAGAACCGGGATGTGCGGGGGAAGTTGTTGTAAAAAATCCAGACACAGACCGGCATTTTCCGGATGGCTGGGACCAGGAGAGAGAATCACCCCTTGCAATTGCGGATGTACGGCCAGATCCAAAATCTTTGGCTCGTTGTTGCGCATCACTCTGGGATGACACCCCTTGGTCTGAAAGGTCTGGACCAGGTTGAAGGTAAAGGAATCAAAATTGTCTATGAGTAAAATCATCACCGCCTCCCTTGGTTTCTATGGCTGCGAACAGGGCCTTTGCCTTGTTCTGACACTCTTCCCACTCTTTGACCGGATCGGAATCGAACACGATCCCCGCTCCGGTCTGCCAGGCAAGTATCCCGTCTTTGATCCACATGGTTCTGATGGTCAGTCCCATGTCCAGATTGACCGGCCCCCTGCCCACCCCGATCCAGCCGATGGACCCGGCATAGGGACCGCGCTCAAGGGGTTCCATCTCTGAGATGATCTGCATGGCCCGGATCTTTGGGGCTCCGCTGACCGTACCCGCCGGAAAAGTGGCTGCCAGGACATCGAAGCCGTCTTTTTCCGGAAGAAGATCCGCCGTTATGGTCGAAGTGAGATGCATGACGTGGGAGAACCGTTCCACATCCATGAACCGGGTCACGGTGACACTGCCGGTGGTGGCAATGCGCCCGAGGTCGTTTCTGCCCAGGTCCACGAGCATGACGTGTTCGGCCCGTTCCTTGGGGTCTTCGAGCATTTCCTTTGCCAGTTGGTTGTCTTCTTCTTCGTTCCTGCCCCGGTGGCGGGTGCCTGCGATGGGACGGAGCAAAAGATCATTGTTTGTACTTTTGACCAGAAGTTCCGGGGATGATCCGATCAGGGTGATCTCGGGAAAATGGATATAAAAGGTGTATGGGGAAGGATTGATCTGTCTGAGTCGGCGGTACAGGGTGAAGGAGGATCCGGAAAATGGACATTGCCGCTTGGAAGAGAGCACGATCTGGATGGCCTCTCCTTGGGTGATCAACTCCTTGGCTTTTTTCACGGAATTGATGAAGGTTTCCCGGTCCGGAGTGGCCGTGATTTTACCGCACACGGGTTTATTTTCTTCCGGGGGTGCAGCAAGTGGCCCTGGGTCGAGATCATCGGTAAGGGTCAGATAGCAGCACTTGGAATAAAGGTGATCAAAAAGAAGCAGTTTTCCGGGAAGGGCGCATTGTACCTCGCCTTGAGCCGGGGGCAGTTCTTTGGCCAGCGCGGGCTCGAGGATGCCGCCCATGGTGTACCCGAAGTATCCGCAAAGGGATCGGGTCATGGGGGGGAGTTCTCCGAGTTCTGCAGCAGGGACGATAGTCAGTTCCCGTGTCAAGGCCTTGATGCCCTCGAGAAACGGGGTGCCGTGAAATGCCTTCAAGGGAGCGAAACGATCGTCCTCACTTGTTACATTGAGATTGCCGTCATTGCAGGTGAGGATGAGTCTGAAATCCCACCCGATCAGGCTGTAGCGACCGAGCCGGCCGTCCACCTCGGTACTTTCCAAAAGGATGCCCGGGTTATTGCCTACCAGGCTGACATAAAGGGATACCGGGGTCTGGGTGTCCGCCTGCATCCATTTGCCGTGTTGGGTAAGATCGATCATTGGGTCTCCGGAAAAAAAAATTGAGAAATTGAAGAAATTTTAGAGAGTTAAGAAAGGTCGGTTTGGAATGATGGCCAAAAAAGAAGCCGCCGGATTTTTCCTGGAAAAATCCGGCGGCTTGCATGGTAGTGGACTCATAGTCGTCACAATGCGGCAGGATCTCCCCTGATACAAAAAACAAGCCACCACCACAGCCAAAAGGTGCGTCCCGGCAGAGCCATTTCTTCAACCTGGTTTGCGGTCAGGGAGCCAAGGGGGTGCACAGGTGCAAGGGAGATGTAAGAAAGAGGCATGGTCATGATTTCGGTGTCTGCATGTTGATTCGTGAAGGATGAAGGATACAAAAAAGGGCCGCAGGATTGTCTCCTGCGGCCCTTTTGGGTGTGTGGTTGTATATCACAGCGATCAGGTCGCTGCGCTCACAGGAGATCCATATGATAGACCACACCACCACCAGATGCTGGAAGCTGTAAGCTTGGAAAGAGGGCGGATGGATGCGGTCATTGTGTAGGTTCCTGTGAAAAATGAATGTGTCGTGAAATTGTCCCTAGATAATCCAGCGGGTCCTGTCAAGACATCTCAAAAGATTTTTCAGCCATCCGGTTTCAGCGGCTCACAGGCCAGACATGAAATTCGGGTCCGGGTTTCCACCCTACGCCTACGGCACCCTTGTGCAGGTAGAGCACATGGGCCCAGTCGGGTTCGAAAAAACTCGAGGTCGAGGACCAGTAGGCCTGTTGGGGAGCGGTAAAGGGATGATTCTCGGGCAGGGCCGGACTGAAGGTCGAAGCATCCACCAGGGATTCCAGTTCGTTGATGGTCGGCAGTCGCCAGGATCGATCCGCCATGGTAAGATCAGTCACAGCCCCAAGTGCCTCTTCCCAGGTCATGGTCCGCTCGAAGGTATTGGCATGGCCGAGCCATCTCAGACCGGTCAGTTCGTCACGGACAACGGGGCCCTGGACCGTGAACCGGGGTTCGGGCCATGGTTCGCCCCTGCGCAATTCTCCATCCTGGCCCGTGTCGCTGCAGGCGATGGTCTGCCCCGTGAGACCGTGACAGGTTGTCTGTCCGGTTCTTGGAAGATGGATCGAGGTGCCGCGTACCGGCCAGACCAGGGCGAATTGATCCTTTTTGCCGTAGAACATGCGCCCACCCTCGAGGTGCACATACCAGGCATACCCCGGTGAGATGGCCGCGGTGGTCGAGGTCCAGTACCAGCCCAGAAAGGCCTCTTCAAACGGGTGAAAAGCGGGCAGGGCGGGTTTTTTGGACCCATAGCTGATCAGGCTGCGCAGCTCCCTGCGGTTGGGAAGCCGCCAGTCGTGGTGGCCACCGTACCCTTCCCGGTTCATCGCTCTGACGCGGGCGAGTGCGTCGGCCCAGGTCAGGGGGAACTCACCGAAATTGGTTGTTTTTGTCCACACAAGGCGGGTGAGCCGGTCACGCACGAGGTTCGATCCTTCCCGTTCGAAGCGGTCGTCAAAGCTGTGTCCGGTCCATATTTCACCATCCTGTCCCGAACCAGGGCAATCCATGGGATTACCCTGGGCATCGTAACAAAGATCTTGTCCGGTCCAAAGAATATTGCGCATAAAGGTAGCAGTGGCTTATCCGTGATGATCGGTCAAGGGACACAAATCGAATATGACGCGTCCACGAGCACAAAAAAAAGGCCGGGTTTCCTACGTGCAGGAAACCCGGCCTTTTTGAGCTGGTACCTGCAATCTATTGTGTGGCCGATCCGGTAAAGGTCACGGCGATGATTTCGTATTCAATCCTGCCCCGCGGTGCCTCCACAAGGATTTCATCGCCCTCTTCCTTGCCCAGAAGGGCCTGGCCTACGGGAGAGAGTACAGAGATAATACCCTTTTTGACATCGGATTCATCAGGACCCATGAGCGTGTATGTTTTCTCTTCGTCGGTATCCATGTCTTTGAGGGTGACCGTGGCCCCGAAGGTGATCACGTCTCCGCCGAGCGTACTCATGTCAATGACATTGTAAAGGGGAATGCGCGATTCAATGTAGTTGATCTTGGCCTCGAGCATTCCTTGGCGTTCCTTGGCTGCATCATACCCTGCATTTTCTCGCAGGTCGCCTTCTTCGCGAGCCTCCTTGATAGCCTGAACAACAAGGGGACGTTCTTTTTTGAGCTCTTCGAGCTCCTGGTGAACCTTTTCCAGTCCTTGAACAGAAATGGGGATGCTCTCCATGTTTTTTTCCTCGGTTTTCTGAACCTTACTGAATTTATGAAAATAGAGAGCCGCTCCTTGGCCGGTAGAGCCAGGGAGCGGCAGATTCTTGAAAATGCTGCGGTAATGTTAAGTAAGCTATAGGTGATTGGTTTGCATTGGTCAAGGGATGAATGAGCGATTTGTTTTCATGGCCGGCTCACCCCGTTCCGGTCGGTCTGAAACGTTCTTGCCGGCCTTGTACCATTGAATATTGCTCAATAAAAGCAAGACGTTTCAGTAAGAAGCCGGGCAATCACATAATGGGCGATGCCTGGCTCTGTGAGTCAGACAAACCCTCCGGAACAAGGCAGGCCGGCCATGATATTTCAGGAGGGGGGTTAGTACCTTACTCAGAATGTTCTGTTATAAAAAACAAGAAAATTTTATAACCGCTTGAACCTAAAACTTAAAACTGCGGCTTGGCCGCATTAGATCGTTTCTTTCCTGACCCGAAATTCGATCACCGAATCAGTGACGTTGCTTTTCCCGGTGTATAAGAAACTGAAGATCCATAGGATCTGCAGCCCTAAAATGATTCCCGGCGACCACAGGGAGGCGAGGCCCGCGACAATGTCCGGTGCCGGCAAGACAGTCTCGGAGAAAAGCAGCGGAAGAGCGAGAACATAGCCTGCTCCGACCAGAGCCATGATCTGATAGGCGGAGATAACCCCCTCTCCCCGGTAATCGTTGCGTAGAAATTCCGAGAGAAAGCGCCAGATTTGTGTGACAAGGATGTTCAGGATCAGGGCTGCAGAAAAATATCCTTCCAGAAACAGGTACATGCCGATGAGTGCACATCCGCAGGAGAGCACTGCCGTCATGCCCTGGATGGGAATCACGGGCTGACCGTCCAGGTGGTGGGCGTAGGAAATTTTTTTTGTTCTGCCCTGAAAGACAAAGGCATACCTGGTGAGCAGCTTTTTGAATCTATCCGGAAAATCCGTTACAGGCCGCCCGTAACAACAGCCAAAACTGATGCAGGCCATTCTGCCAAGCCCTTCTCCCATGGCATAGGCCAGTGCCACGACACTCAGAACGGGGATGACCGGCATGGGATTGAGCGTGAACAGGTTGATACCCTGAATGAGCCACGGACTGACTATGATTCCGACGAAAGTTGCCCCGCCTACGCTGAAGGTATGCGGCTTTTTTTCCACGACCGCGGCAATGATCTTGGAGGCCGGCATGCAGATACCAAGGACCCCGACGATCATGGTGAACAGGGGAATGAAAGCGATATCAACGGATTTGAAAAGGACAATGGCCAGCATGGTTGCCGTTACATAGGCGACTGCGTTGAATACTCCGTAAAAGGTGAGGTTGATACCCCGCCACGTGGAGTCATTCTCCTGAATCAGTGGTATGGCCCCGAGCATCTGCCACCTGGCCCTGGGAAGATGTTTGAATCCCCAGGCAAAAAGAACGATCAGGGGAAGGGCGAGGCAGAGAACGAAAAAAAGGTTCATGGATGACTCCTGAAATGATATATCGTTGGTTGGAGAACACAGAGGATCGCCTTGGAATGGATCAGCTCGCGGGCAAGGCGAATCCAATGGTTGATCGTACCTGGACGTCCGTTTCCACCAGAGGCTGGCCGAATCCTTGGCTCAGGCGACTTTTGACCCCGGGATGGAAACGGTTGGCCAGGATGTCCTCGCAAAAGTGCATCCGGCCGTGTTCAAAAAAGAGGACATCCAGTGAACTGCCGGGATGGTAGAGGCTTTTGGGCTGTCCCTTGCGAACGAACATCCCCGGTGTGACGGATCGGGGCGTGTCATAGTGCTCATGGCTGTAGCATTGCTCGATGCCGCCGATCATCAGGGCCACGACCTCGATCATGGCCACGAGACCGCACCCTGTTCCATCTGGTACATCCGTGTCGATAATCGTGACCACCCGTTTGTTCTTGGAATACGGGGTGACCATCTCGACCACTGCCTCGGGATTGCAGGAATGGTATCGACCCCGGATTTCGTAGATGTCCCTGACTTCTCCACTCACGGGAAAATGGTTGTAATGGTACTTGTCCGGGGTGAGTCTGAAGGTGGCGAAATGGCCTTTGGCAAAGGTGTCCAGCCACGTTTTTTTGTCCACACCGATGAGTTCCTCGAATTCGAAGAATTTTCCCTTGAGCAGCAGCATGGACCCCGGAAGAAGGGAACCCGGCAGCATCCTCGAATCCGCCGGGGCCACAATGGATTCGACTGCCTCGTCCATCTTTCGGCATTCCCAGAATCGTATCTGCCGCTCAAAGAGGCGGCGATGGGTTGTGTAGTATGCCTCGGGCTGCACGCATTCCGACAGGTCGATGCCCATGCGTTTCAAAAAGTTCCGGGCTCCGGTCAGGGTGTCCGCAAAGGGAAGGTCGTAGTTTAAAAATCCTAGAAGGGCGGAACTTCGGGAAGATGTGAGCAGATTGAACACAAAGGGAACCTGTTCCCGGATGTCCGAGTAGATGATTTGTATCAGCTTGTCGTTAAAGAGCTTTTCGTTTTTTATCTGCCCGGTACGTCGGCAGATATACTGGTGGTTTGATCCCGGCATCGCATGTAATCCTGTAATGGTTTGTCCGCATCGTATAGTCGGCAATGACATGTAAAAGTACGATGGTTGTGCTGATCAATTCATCGAGGGTGATAGTGTCCGTGCACAGTTTGTGTTCCATATCCACCATGAAGGCACTTGCATTGTAGAGGTTGTTGTTCTGCGTCGCATGAATCAGTAAAGGGGGAAGGGGGGTCTTTTTCAGATCTTCCTGGAGATCTTGGAAACCTTCTCTGATATAGGCGATGCGCAGATCGTCCCGGTAATAGGCCTCCGCGGCCGTGTTGAACGTATCGGCCTTGACTCCCAAAGGGGTTTTGGCACCGGCCCGATCGAGAATGGCGTCCGTCAGTCTGGCTGCAGCCGAGGTGGTGGTGCCTGGTTCGATCCGTGTTTGCAGATCCTTCATGTTGTGTTCAAGACCCATCAATTCAACCAGATCCTGTCCCTGTGTTGAGATCATCTCCAGGACGCTGCGACGATAGGCCGCGTTGTACACCCTGAAATATCCCTTGTATCTGCGGCTTGTTCTGAGTCCCCTGGTCGTTCGGATCAGATCCAGAAGAAAGCGGTTCTTGGTTTTTTTGCGTACGTAAAAAGTAGGGATGCCTATGGCCGAACCAAAGAAAATCTGCCTTCGTTCGCTTTCCGTCGAAGGGGTATCCGGAATATGTGCGTGGGTGATCTTTCCGGACAAAACGAGTTTGTACGCCAGGGCGGTGATCAGGGCCTGGATGGCCGTGGCCTCGGTCATGTCCTTGTTCAGGGAGGGGAAAAGGCTGTAGTACCGGCCCTCGAATCCTGAGAAGCCCATCTGGCTGTGATGACGGATCTTGTACAGAAGATAGGTCGAAAGGGCAGGGTGAAAAACGCCCAGTTCGGCCAGATCCTTCTTGAGCCGGACATCGTTGTCCACATTTCCGTCAAGACCCGGGCAGGTATGGGTGCTCATGAGACAGGCCAGATAGTCGATGAGTCTGAAATCCGGTACATGGTCTCCCTGAAGGCGAAGGATTGTGCTGATGCCATTGTCCAGAAGTTCAGGACCAAAGGGGGTGAGTCGGCGGCCGCAAAAGCGCAGACTCGCCTTTTTTTTCCATCGTCTCCAGATCATGCGCAGGTGGGTGAAGTCGAGTTCATGAGGGAGGAATCCAAGGGCTGTTTCCGGATGAAAATCCTTGAAATCCATTCGGTATGGGGCCGCGCTGTAGGTCCCGACAAAGAGCGGAAGCATGTGCTCGACGATTTTGATGACCAGATCACCAACGTATTTTTCGTCCGCCAGGGTGAGACCCCGGGAGCCATCTTTCATGAGAGATGTCAGAATGCTGCTCCCCAGGCTGATATGGGTGCCGTTATTGGCCAGACTGATATTCGACGTGTTTGGAAGCACGATCAGATTTCTGGTGATGATTCCGGACTCTTTGAGCTTGGGCAGGGCATTCATCTGGCTGAGGGAGAGAACCCTGTGGCAGAGGCCCATGTAGGCGTGTTTATCCTCGCCCTTGTCCCATCCTGAGAGGCAGGGGCTCATGAAAATCTGCCGGTAGAAAGAGTCTGAAATGCAGGTATTCAGACGTTTCTGTCTGATGGGTGGGTGCGGGGCCGCGTACACGACCACCCGTTGTCCCAAGGCTTCGAGATTGAATTTTTTGTTGGCATAGGCCACCAGACATTGGCATAAAAGAAATCTCTGTCCGGTTTCACGGGCAATGGCCTGTGCATTGCCAAACGGCTCGGACAAGAAGGGGACATAAAAGGAAAATGTTTCCGGCGAGGTATTGTCACTGAGAAAATGGTCGAGAAATCGTGTTGCGGTTTCATGCAGCTCGGCAGATAGGGTTCGCGACGTGATCACGTCAGCCAGGGCGAGTTTGAGCAGATAGCTCACCGGTATCCTGATCCAGATTTCTTTGTCCTGTTCAAAGACGAATCGGCCATAATCCAGACGCTTGGGACTTTCGGGTTCGGATTTGTCCCTGACCAAGTCGTTTTCCAGGATGGTGTCCGCCTCTTGGGAGAGATAACGACGCGGGAATCGAACCCAGCTGTTTTCCCAGACATTGCCGGGATTATCCCGTAAATACTCGTCCAGATCAGTGATGATTTTTCTGGAGGTATCTCCTCTGGCTGTTCTGCGACGGATGTTGCGATAATAACTCGATTGTTTGATGCTCAGAGGGAGATCCACGTCATGCCGGTTGCCGATGACCGCCACCTGAAGTTCATTTTCAGCTCCTGCAGTGGCATCACCGAATACAAAGGGAAGTCTTTCGGCATGTATTTCCCCCCTGGTGGGGGTGATACCGAGCAGGGAGCAGATTCTGGGCAGTGAAGGGATATTCTCGGTTTTGTCTTGATGGGGCATGTGTTCTCCGAAGGATCGTCATGAGAGCTTTCACTCCTCACGCCTGATCGTTACAAGAGAAACAAAAGGGGGGAGTGGGAATCGGCAGGGCCCTGTGCAAGATGAGCCAGACATGATGTACGGTGGTTCGGTGTACCTGTCATGAAGAGATGGTGACATTTGCGTGACATGTGGATGGGCATTGGTTTTCTGCACAAAGGCATTGTTCGCGAATTGTTGACGGGATGTCACCCGATTGTCGTTGTCCTTCTGATACGGAGAGCGTTCTGCTGTGCACGGCAACAAAGGATACGCATGTTCGATGTACAAACGCTCGGAATCTGGGGGCTGGCGGCTGTTTATTTAGGCACCGTCCTGGAAGGCGAAGCGGTTCTTCTCGTTGCAGTATTGCTTGTGGAGCAGGAGGTTTTCTCCCTTCAGGGGATAATCGTTGCCGGCTACCTGGGGGCCATCACCGGCGATCTGTTCTGTTTCTGGGTGGGGCGCAGACATGGTCGAAATCTGCTGGCAAGATGGCCCGAGTTCGGAGGGAGAGTCATGCAGGTTGCCGAGTTGCTCAAGAAACATCGAATTATCGTGATTCTCGGCTACAGGTTTGTCTATGGGGCTCGAAGTGCCGTGCCTGCGGCACTGGGGATGAGCGGGATCAGCAGGACTTTTTTCATCCTTCTCGATCTCTGCGCGGCATGTGTCTGGATCCTTGGTATCACAGTTTTGGGACGGGTCTGTATCCGGAGCATGCGGGTGGACAATCTGCTCGATAGCTATCAGTTCGCTGTTGCGGGCACAGTATTCCTGGTCGTGTCATTATGGATTGCGCGACGGTATATACACAAGAGGAGGCTTGTGTGTGACCGACGACACGAAACCAGATAGAGTGGCCGGCATGATCAACTGGTCGAAATGATTTGAAATTAAAAATTTATATAGAATCGGGAATATATTTTGGCCTGGCCGAAGAGATATCGATGGTTGATTCTTACTGGAATACGGGAGTCAGGATGGAGAAGAAGATGGAGAAGGAGATAAAGCGTGTCGCCTTACGGATCAGAGAATCAGCGCATTGCGTGGTATTTACCGGGGCGGGGGTTTCGGTTGAAAGCGGTATTCCACCCTTTCGGGGCGATCAGGGGCTTTGGTCCCGATACGACCCTGGGTGTCTGGATATCTCGTTTTTTCATAGCCATCCCCAAAAGGCCTGGACGGCTATCCGTGAAATTTTTTACGATTTCATGGGCAAGGCCGAGCCCAATACGGCGCATACCGGGATCGCCCGCTTGGAACACCTGGGCATGGTTAAATCGGTGATCACCCAGAACATCGACAATCTTCACCAGCGGGCCGGGAGCAAAACGGTCTGCGAGTATCATGGAACCACGAGAACGTTGAGCTGTACCGGGTGTTGTGAAACCACCATAGCGGATCGGGTGGATCTGAAAACCCTTCCCCCTTGTTGTCAAGGCTGCGGTGGCGTTTTAAAGCCGGATTTCGTGTTTTTCGGGGAACCCATCCCTGAAGCCACAGCCCGGTTTGCCATGGAACAGGCGAGCAAGGCGGATATCATGCTGGTCATCGGTACCACCGGCGAGGTCATGCCGGCGTCGCTTCTTCCCCGGTTTGCCCATGAAAACGGATGCCTGATCGTGGAAATCAATACGGAACCATCTGCCTATACCAGGGCTGTCACGGATGTGTTTCTTTGCGGCAGAGCGGGTGATGTGGTGACCTGGTTGCTCGAGGCGGTCACAGGGGAAGGAGAATAACAAAAAAACCCCATGTCCATGGACATGGGGTTTCTTCTTAAAAAAGTCGGTGCCGGATTATTCCAGTCCCTCTTTGTGGCGAATAAAATCGTTACCCAGGCTCACCAGGTTCGATCCCAGAGCATTGAAGGTTTTTGGGGATGTGGCCTGGTTGGCCACCCGTCTGTAGGCCCATTTGGCAATGTAGAGGATATCGCCTTCCCCTGTCATCGATGGGTGGGCCTTGGTGACGATGCTTGCCACTAGGGCCTTTTTGCTCTGATCAAAGGCAAGAATGGCCTTTTTGATCGTATTGGCGGCCTGATCGATGTTGTTTTGGTCGGCCTTGCTGTCCTTGAGACCCCAGAAGGTGTAATAGGCCTCGTTGAGCTCCTGGCGCAGGCCTAAATAGTTTTCAACATTGGAAGCGAAGTGATCATTCGAGCTGATGGCCTTGAATATTTCGCCGAGGTCCTGGAGTTTTTTGCCACAGAGCTGGAAGAACTCCCTTTGCTCTGAAGGTGTAAGACGTCTTGATTCATGGTTGTTTGATGTAGCAGGAAACTGCTTGATCGCTGCGCCAATCTGTTCTTCGGCCTTGAGGATGCATTCGTGACCATAGAGTTTGAAAAGAAAGTCCAGGGTCGAGGGACTCAGCACATAGGACAAGATGGTTTGACGGGCCGAAGGCATGTCTTCTTCTCCGTCGTTGATGCCTTCCAGGGAAAGCCCGTAGCGCATGTTCAGGGTCTTGGCGCTGAGATTCAACCGGCCACGGGGTGTTGGATTGGCAACGGATCGGGCAGGATGGTACTGCTCGACAGCCATGGCAATCAGGTCATCGAGAAAATCCAGGGTGACATGGGCGTCTTCCTGCCTGGTTGTGGGGGCGTCTTCCGCCTCGGTCTGGTTGGCTGCTGCGGGGATGCCTTCGGTGGCATTCTCCCATGGTTGAAACGTCAATTCCAGACGTTTTTTCTCGTTTGTTTCTGAGGCGGTATCCGGTGGAATCACGGCAATATGGGATGTCTGTTCTTGGTTTGTGCTGGTTGATTGCTGGGTAAAAAAGAACACTGCTGCGATGATCACCCCGACGACCAGAGTGGAGGCGATGATCAGAATCAATTTTTTCATGTCTACCCCGCTTGATACAATGAAAAGTTTACCCCGATTCAGACTCTGATGGGTTGTTACTCAGGTAGAGGGCATTGTTTCATATATTGTGGCTGTCCCGTGGATTCCAGAACAGAACGCCAGTACATGGATTGGGTGTTGAGCCTGCGCCGTTTCTGGGTGACCAGATTCAAGGGCAGATAGACATAGCGATCCTGCAGTCGCGTCACGACCATGTTCGTTTTGCCGGTTATGCCGGCGTGCACGGCATGCTGACCCAAAAATCCGCAATACACCCGGTCGTGGGCATTGGCCGGAATGGATCTGATGATATAACTGGGATCGATGTATTTCATGGTGATGGGCATTTCTTTTTTCTGGAAATATGTCTTGATCTCCGAACGGAGGATGTCACAGATATCACCAAGAATCGGATTGCCGGATGCGTCCTTTTTCTTGTTCGTGTTGCACAGATTCTGACCTGCGCCCTCTGCAACCACGACAACGGCATGTTTTCGCATGAGCAAGCGATGCTCCAGGGCCTTGAGAAATCCATTGTCTCCCTCGAGATCAAAGGGTTCTTCCGGGATGAGTACGAAATTGACATCCTTGAGGGCCAGGGTGGCCTCTGCTGCAATAAATCCCGATTCCCTACCCATGAGTTTGACCAGTCCGATGCCATAGGGGGCTCCCTGGGCCTCCACATGGGCACACCGGATGGCCTCGGTCGCCTTGGCCACTGCGGAATCGAAACCAAAGGATTTGGACACGAAGTGGATGTCGTTGTCGATTGTTTTGGGGATGCCGATAACAGATATCTTCAGGTTGCGCTCGCCAATGGTCTGATTGAGGATCTTGGCTGCCTGCATGGTTCCGTCGCCTCCGATCATGAACAGGATGTTGATGTTCATCCGTTCGAGGGCATCCACTATTTCGTCAGGGGATTGCGGACCTCTGGAAGAGGCCAGAATGGTTCCCCCGAACTCGTGAATCGAGGTCACGCTTTTGGGGGTCAACTCCATGATGTCGTGGCCGTATTTGGGAATGAATCCCTGCAGCCCGTACCTGATGCCAATGGTTGCAGCTACATTGTAGTGATGATGGGCCTCCATGACGATGGATCTGATGACATCGTTCAGGCCCGGGCAGAGTCCGCCACAGGTTACCAGAGCACATTTGGTCTTGGGAGGATCGAAATAGATTTTTTCCCGTGGCCCAGCCTCCTCAAAGGGAAGGAGCATCTGTTCGTCACCGGCTTCCGCGATCACATCGGGGCCGATATGAATGACGGTTTTCTCCTCGGGATCGACAAAAGGACCAAATGCAAGGGTACTGTCTATTTTGGGGGCTCCGAGGGTATCGATTGACGTGTCGATTTTTGTGGGCATCGCTTTACCACCTGTAACTGATCTCTCTGTTATGTTTGCTCAACCGATTCGGCCGCATTTGTTTGAGTGTACGCTGCCATTTTCTGGCTCACTCGAACATGTCTGCTAGCGGGAATTTTGCAAAAGGTCCATGAAATTGTGCTCAAGATACGTTTGTTTACCAGCTCGGGCCAAAAAAATCGTGCTGCTCTATCCGGCAAACTTTTTTTTGAACAGCATGTCGATCAATTTTCTATGGCTGGTCGGAAATGCAAATTGATCGAGTTCCTCCGGAAGGACCCATCTGCAGTCCTGGGCAGCATGCAGAACCGGTCTGATCGGGGGAGCGGCCGTGCAGAGATAGGCGTGGAGGGTGACTCGGTAGCGGGTGTAGCTGTGTCGTATCTCGGCCACCTTTTCCTGGGCAGAAACCAGAATCTCGGTCTCTTCCAGAAATTCCCTGACCACAGCGCTTCTGGGAGCTTCTCCCGGGATGACGCATCCTCCGGGAAATTCCCAGAGATTGGCCCAGACATCGTCATCCTGTCGTTTCTGAATGAAAATTCTTTCCCGGTGTATCAGAACTCCAGAGGCCATGGTAATGGGAATGATCGAGGGCGGCTTCCGGGTGACCGGGCGTTCGAGCATGTTTCCTTTTGCCAGGGACGCGCACAGCGATCTGAGGGGACATGCCAGACAGGCAGGGGATTTGGTGCAGATCAGACCGCCCAGTTCCATGATCGCCTGGTTGAAATCTCTGGGAGAGGAGCCTGAAAGTAGAGCTGCGGCCTTGTCCTCGAGGACTCTGCGGGTCGAAGATGCGGTAATCAATGTGTCGATATCAAAGATCCGGGAGAGGACCCGGGAAACATTGGCGTCGACCACGGGAACCGGTTGTTCAAAGGCGATGCTCGCAATGGCTGCGGCCGTATAGGGACCGATGCCCGGCAGGGCGGCGAGGTCCCGAGGGGTGTCAGGAAAGATACCCTGATTGTTTGCAACAATGATCCGGGCTGTTTTGTGCAGATTTCTGGCTCGGCGATAATAGCCAAGTCCCTCCCACAAACGCATGATCTCGTCTTCATGGGCCAAGGCCACGCTGTGCACATCCGGAAACCGGGCGATCCACCGGTTGAAATAGTCCACGCCCCGGTCCATCTGGGTCTGCTGGAGCATGATTTCGGAGATCCAGATTTTGTAGGGGGTATAATCCCTGCGCCAGGGAAGATCCCTGCGGTGTTTTGCAAACCAGTCAAGCAGTGCGTTCTGAAAGGCATGTACGAAATTCATGCCCGCCACATCCGGGAAAACCGGGAAAAAGGCAAGGGGAAACGCAGGAGGGGGGGTGGGAGTATCTTGAGCCTGCACTCAAAAGTAGCTGCAATTCTACCGTCACAGGAACCTGTTACCTTCAGCTGCCACCCCCGATCGTGTCGCGCCCCTGACGTCCCTTTTTGATGGTCGAGAATCCCACGATGATGTCCAGGAGTTCCTCGGTGATCTGACTCTGGCGTTCCCTGTGATACTGGCCGGTGAGTTCACCCAGAAGTTCCTCGATGTTTTTTTCCGCTGCCTGCATGGCGGCCAGGCGGACGCTGTTTTCCGCCACCATGGATTCGGCCAGAATTCGGTGCAGGGAGGCGAACAGGTATTGGCTGCTGAATCGGGACAACAGGGTGTCCAGATCGACCGTGGTCAGGGGAAGCTGTCTGGACGGCCATTTTTTGCGGGCAAGTTGATCATACCAGGTCTGGTCGATGGGCAGAAGCCGGGTTGTGGTGGTCTCAAATCCCGTGGGATGGACCGGTTTGTTGTGGACGATGCGAATGGTGGTGATCTGTTTTTCCTGCTGCCAGTTGTTCATGACAGCCAGAATCTCCTGGGTCCTGGCGGTGATCCTTCGTACCTGGGCCGGCAGGGAAAACCTGTGATAGATGGTATCGGTAAAATCGTTGTAGAGCCGTTCTCCTACAGTGAGAACGGTCATTTCCTGTCCTTCTTGTTTTTCCTGCTCCCAATGGGTGTACGCGGTCTCGACGGCCTGTTCGTTGAACGAACCGCACATGCCCTGGTCCGAACCGAAAATGATGTATCCGCAGCCGGTCCGTCCCTGTCTGCTGCCCCCGGCCTTTTTTTTGGGAATCCGGGCAAGAATGGCCTGTAGTCCGGTTTCCACGGTGGCAGCATACTCCCTAAGAGATGCCAGCGCGGTTTCGTACTGGCGCATATTCACCGCAGCCAGGGCCTTCATGGTTTTGACCAGGGAGAAGAGCTCGTCGGCGCTGTGAATTTTTTTCTTCAACGCTTCCATATCGGGTCCGTCATTGTGGCTGCCTGGGGGATTCGATTCCCAGATGCTCGGCCATACGGGTGAGCAAGGCGGTTTGATCTTCCTTTGAAAGAGGCGTGCCTTCCTGAATGGACTGCGTGATTTCGGGAAGTTCGACCAAAAACTCCCGGACTCGGTTTTCCATGGCGGCAATGTTTTCCAGAGGAACTGTGTCGAAAAGGTTGCCGGATACGGCCAGGAGCACGGCCAGCTGTTCCGCCGCGCTCAACGGGGAAAAAGGCGGCTGCTTGAGGATTTCCCGCACCCTGCGGCCATGTTCAAGGGTGGCCCTGGTGGCGTCGTCGAGCCGGGTCCCGAACCTGGAAAAGGCCTCCAATTCCTCGAATTGGGAATAGGAGAGCCTGAGCTGCCCGGCAACGGACCGAAACCCCGGATACTGGGTTTTTCCCCCGACCCGGGAAACGGATTTGCCCACGTCCACCGCTGGGAGCACACCCTTTTGGAAGAGATCCGGGGAGAGATAGATCTGGCCGTCGGTGATGGAGATGAGGTTGGTCGGTATGTACGCGGAAATGTTCTGGGCCTCGGTTTCGATGATCGGCAGACCGGTCAGGGACCCCCCGCCATGCTCCTTGCGCAGGTGAGTGGAACGTTCGAGAAGTCGGGAATGGACATAAAAGATGTCTCCGGGAAAGGCCTCCCGTCCCGGCGGACGCTCCAGGAGCAAAGAGAGCTCTCTGTAGGCCTGGGCGTGCCGGGTGAGATCATCATAGACGATCAGGACATCATGTCCCTGCTGCATGTAAAATTCGGCAATGGATGTGGCTGCATACGGGGCGATGAACTGAAGACCCGGCGGGTCATCTCCCTCGACCACGACCACGGTAGTGTACTCCATGGCCCCGTGGTCACGCAGATGCTGGATAACCATGGCGGTTCCTGCTGTGCGTTGTCCAATGGCGCAGTACACGCAGAGCACATTTTTGCCCTTTTGGTTGATGATCGTATCCACGGCAATGGAGGTTTTGCCGGTCTGGCGATCGCCAAGGATCAGTTCCCGTTGACCCCTTCCGATGGGGATGAGGGCGTCCACCCCCTTGAGTCCTGTCTCCAGAGGGGTGGTCACCGGATCCCTGTGCATGATGGGCGGGGCTTCCCGTTCGATGGGCAGCCGGGTTGTGGTTGTGACGGGGCCCTGATCGTCAAGGGGAAATCCCGTGGGGGTGACGACCCGGCCCAGGAGTTCATTGCCCACGGGCACGTCAACGACCCGCTGGGTTCGTCGGACTTCCTGCCCCGCCTTGAGATGGTCGTAGTCGCCCAAAATGACCACCCCTGTGATGTCCTGATCCACATTGAGTGCCATGCCGTAGAGTTCGCCTGCAAAGAGGAGCAGCTCTTCGGAACGGACACCCGAGAGCCCCTGGACCACGGCCACGCCGCGACCAACCGCGATCACACGACCGACTTCCCGGGGTTCGAGAGTGGGGTGGGCTGCATCGATGGCCCTGTCCACCGTGTTTCGTGTGCTTTCGATGCTTGCCTTGAAATGGTCGTCATGGTTGTCCGACATCATGAATCCTTCTCCAGAAGACCGGTTTTGAGATCTTCGAGATAGCGGTGGAGGGTCCAGTCCAAACGGTGGCCGTTTCCGCTCAGGGCAAGACCTGCCATGAGCTCGGGGTCTCTGCGAAAATCCAGATTTCCCCTGAATCCGAACCGCTTCCTGAGAACGGCATGAAGCCGTGTGCTCGTCTCTGCCTCAAGGTCAAAGGGGGTACTTACAATCAGGGTGTCGTGTCCGGAAAGCAGGTTGTGGAAACGTTTTTCCCAGGATCCGGGATCATTCTCCAGAATGTTCAAAAACCTGTCGACCATGGATGCATGCAGGGAATGTCCGGCCAGATCCTGCAAGGCCGTGTCAGCCATGGCGAAAAGATGTCCGGCCATTTCCCGCTGCAGCTCATCGGCCCTGCGGATTTTTGTCCGCTCAAAGGCCTCGATGAACGCGTGTTCCTTTTCCCTGGCCGAGGATTTGGCCGCGGCAACGAGTTCTTTTTCCAGGTTTGCGGCCCGATTGGTAACATCCTGGAAGAGCCGGTTTTCCTCTTCCTTGAGCTGGGCCTTGCGCTCCTGCATTTTTTTGAGCTCCTCGTCCGCCTCTTCCCGGTCCTTTCTGGCCGCTTCAATCTCCCTGGCAATTCGCTCTTCGCGTTGGTTCATGGCCCGGATAATGGGGCGGAAAAGAAACCGTTTCAAAACCAGGACCAGAATAATGAAATTGAGTACCTGGACGAAAACGGTAAAGGGATCGATGAGCACGGTTCATCCTTGGTTGCGATACAACGGGCGGATTTTGATCATACCCTGGTGCGGACAAAACGCCCGCGCTCCCGGGAATTCACAAAACAATTATGGGCTCTCGTCGGAAAGGTCTGCGCACTGCGTCCTGCGCACTGCGCACTTTTTCCTATTGCACCTGGGAGAGAAAATAATTCCAGAAGGGGTTGGCAAAAAGCAGGATCATGGAGACCACAAAACAATAGATGGCCGTGGATTCGACCATGGCCATGCCCACGAACAGAATGCGGGTGATGGTGTTGCTTTCGTCGGGCTGCTGGGCCAGGGACGCCAGGGCCTGGGCAAGGGCCCGGCCTTCGCCCAGTGCCGAACCAATGGAACCTAAGGCGATGCACAGGCCGGATGCCAGTGCCGAGGCCATGCCAATCAGGGCGAGATCACTCATGGGGACTCCGGGATTTTTAGGTTTTAAGTGTTTGACTTCGGGTGGACTGCTGGGTTTCCATGCCCGAGGCGATATAGACGATGGCCAGGACAGCGAAGATATAGGCCTGGATGACTCCTGTAAGCAGGCCGAGAAGCTGCATGAGGACCGGGAAGATCAGGGGGATGACCAGAAGGAGGATGGCCCCGATCATGGTCCCGCTCATCATGTTTCCGAAAAGACGCACCGCCAGGGCCAGGGTTCGGGAGAGTTCACCGATGATGTTGAAGGGGAGCATGATCCAGGTGGGGCGGAGATAGTTGGCCAGATAGGCCTTCAGCCCGACCTGGGAGATGCCGAACCAGGGCACGGCCACAAAGACGCACAGGGCCAGGGCCGTGGTCGTGGAGAGGGATCCCGTGGGTGTGGTGAACCCCGGAACAACCGAAAGAATGTTCGCCGTGGCCACAAAGACAAAGAGTGAACCCGTGAATATCAGGATGGCCTCCACCCGGTGGCTTGTGGTGTCCTCGATGATTTCCCGGACAAAGACAACGATCACCTCCAGCGCGTTTTGCCAGAAAGAGGCCGGTTTTTCCCTGGAGATATGTTTTCCTGTCCACCAGGCGAGTAATCCCAGCAGGGCCATGATCAGCCAGGTGGAAACAATGGTCTCATTGAGTTTGAACGGCCCGTACTGCCAGAAGATGATTATGTCCGGAGTAATGGTCATGATCTGGTTTCCCTGCTCGGGGAGAAAGGCGTCTTTGTTGTTTTCAGTAGATGCTTGTCCCGGTGGATCAATAGGGTTCGGACAATCAGAAAACCGACCATGGCGAATACCCATCTGATCCATTCATCTCTGCAGACAAGAATGAGCACCGCAAACGTAACGATCTGGCGGACAAGAAAACTCGTCCAGACCAGGGTGTTGGGGCGGGTGTTTCCTGGAATACGCCTGACCGTCCACAACAGCCCTCCGAAAAAGAACAGGCCGAGTCCAAGGCCGGCTAATAGAGGCATGATGATTTCAAGAATGCTTGTCATCTGATTCCTGTTGCTGTCTTTTTCGTTCGTGGTCGTGGATTTCCCGTCGCTGTCTGGAGATCCAGGCCCAGGCCGTGAAGCATCCGGCCATGATCCCCAGGGTCAAGAGAATCAGTGTCCACGAATATCTGCTGGGAAAGTTCTTGTCGATCCATATCCCCAGTCCAATCCCGGCAATCGTCGGGATGGCCACGCTCCAGCCCACGACCCCGAAGGTTCCGAGTCCGAACCATACCGGAGGATCGGGATGTTTCAGGGAAACAAGCCGCTTTCTTTCCTTGCGGGCGATTTCCTTGCGGAACTTGGAGTGAATGTTCATGGTTGTATCGTGTTTTGTTGCCCAGAGGCGCAGAGAGCGGCTTGCTTTTATTTTTCCATGTTCAGGAACTGGCGGATGAATCCGGCCTCGAGCCGGGCCACTGCGGAACGGGCCGTGCGTTCCTTGTCGTCCAGAACGCTGAACTGTTCCTCGACGGTTCGTTCAAGGGTTCCCAGGTCCGGGCCGATGATGGCGTTGCGTACGGCCATGGTGACCTTGTCCATGCATTTGACGAGCACGCCCTGGTCCACCCCCATGTGGACGGTTTTGCCTTCCGAGTCCAAGACGCTGACAATCCCCGGAACCAGGGATGTGACAAAATCCTGATGCCTCGGGAGAAGGCAGAACATGCCATTGTCCCCTTCGGCCGTGATCTTGACGGCTTCCTGGTCGAAAAAGATCTCTGTGGGCAGAAAAATTTGCAGGTGCATGGGGGAAAGGCGGTTTTAGGTTTTAAGTTTTAGGTTTTAGGTTTCATTCCTTGCCCCCTGTGTCAGGGAAGTTGTTGCCTTTGAACCGAATGTCTAACCACTTCAAACTGTCTTTTCTGCGCACTGCGCACTGCGTACTGCGTACTTGACATATCGAGTCTTTTTCAAACTTCATCAATGGTTCCGATCATATAGAGATCCTTTTCCGGACGCTCGGAAAAGTCACCGTTCAGGATGCGTTCGCAGCCGTCCAGGGCTTTTTCCGTGGACACCAGTTTGCCCGAGCGGCCGGTGAAATGTTCGGTGGTGAAAAAGGGCTGGGTCAAAAATCGTTCCAGCCGTCTGGCCTGAAATACGGTTTCCCGATCCTTCCTGGAGAGCTCTTCAAGGCCGAGCATGGCGATGATGTCCTTGAGCTCTTCATAGGTGGCCAGGGTCTTGCGGATCTTCTGGGCAATGTCATAATGACGCTGTCCGACAATCCCTGGAGCAAGCATCTTGGAGTTGGATTGCAGGGGATCGATGGCCGGAAAGAGCCCCTGGCTGGCCCGTTTGCGGGAGAGGACAATGGATGCGGAAAGATGTCCGAAAATGTGCACGGCAGAGGGATCGGTAAAATCATCGGCCGGCACGTAGACCGCCTGAATGGAGGTGATGGCCGCGTCTTTTGTGCTGCTGATGCGTTCCTCGAGCCCTGCCAGCTCCGTGCCCATGGTCGGCTGGTAGCCGAGCCGGGAAGGAATCTGGCCCATGAGCCCGGAGATTTCCGAACCTGCCTGGATGAACCGGAAGATGTTGTCCATGAGCAAAAGGACGTCCTGTTTTTCCTTGTCCCGAAAATACTCGGCCATGGTCATGGCGGTGTGCCCGACCCGAAACCGGGCCCCGGGCGGTTCGTTCATCTGTCCGAAGACCATGACTGTATTTTCCAGAACCCCGGCCTCCTTCATTTCCCGGTATAGTTCCTCGCCTTCGCGGCATCGTTCCCCAATGCCGCAGAAAATGCTGATCCCCTCATGCTGGCCGACCATATTATGGATCAGCTCGGTGATGACCACTGTCTTGCCCACCCCGGCCCCTCCAAAAAGTCCGGCCTTGCCACCCCGTTCCAGGGGAACCAGGATGTCGATTCCCTTGATCCCGGTCTCGAAAACCTCGCTGCCGGTTGTCCGGCTGCCCAGGGCAATGGGCTTGTTGTGAATGCTCGCCCGCTTTTTGGTGGTCATCTCGGGAAGCCCGTCAATGCACTGCCCAAAGACGTTGAGCATCCGGGACCGTGTTTGTTTGCCCACGGGAACGTGCAGAGGTTCTCCCGTGGTCACGACCTCCTGGCCGATGGCCAGCCCCTGGGTCGGTGTCAGGGAAACGGTCCGGGCGATGTGCTCGGTCAGATGCGTGCTCACCTCGAGCACGACATCCGGTTTTTCCCGTGTGGAGGCAATGGACCACAGCGGCGGCAGGGACCCGGAGAACGCGAGGTCCACGATGCTCCCCCGAATGGAGATGACAGTGCCGATCGTTTCAGAGGTCATGATAATATATCGATAAAAAATTAACGTTCCACATGTCTTTTCTGCCCACTGCCCACTGCGTACTGCATACTCTCTATTCTTTCTTATCTACTCACGATCAGGGAAACCTTTTTCAGCGATTTGAAAATGCTCATGCATACCGAACCCATGAAGATGCTCTGCAGATATTTTTGGCCGGCTCCGGTGGTGCCCATGGCAATGGCCGCGTAGTTGTTGGTCAGGGCGTAGTCGAGGATGGTCCTGGCCACATCGCCGCACCTGTCCATCTTTTCGTGGATCTTTTCCTGGGGGAATCCTGCGGCAATCAGGGCTGTCCTGGCTGCATCAAAGGAGATATCGACCTTTTTCTTGTCCTTGTCGCAGACATGAAAAAGGGTCACTTCATGCTGGCTGGACTCGGCGAGCATGAATCCCACATGATCGGCAACGCGCAGGCTTTCTTCGGAGCCGTCAGCGCATAAAAGGACATTCTTTCGACCCGCTTCGGGTTCCTTGCAGATCCAGATGGGAAAATCGATCTCTTTGCGCAGAATATTCTTACTAATGCTGTCATCCACCAGCTCTTCAAACATGGACAACCCTCTGCGGCCCAGGAGCACTGCATCATAATATCCCTTTTCCGCCTCCTGGATGATGTCCATGACCGTGCCGAAATTTTTGAGCTGGAGTTTGGTCTCGATCATTTTTTCGGGAAACCCGCTGTCGATCAGGAGCTTTTTGGCCCGGTCAAGAGCCTGATTGCCCTTGCGTTTGTAGGTTGCCGCCAGGGTATCGGCTTCGTTGATATTGCTCGTGACATCTCGGGTGAGATCCACATTCATGTGCGGATTGGGGGCAACGTAGAAAAGGGTCAGTTTGGTATTGGTGTCACCCTTGAGAAAATAGCTGGCAAAACGGGAGGCGTGTTGATGGCTGTGATAGGCATTGACCGTGAGCAAGAGGTGTCGTTCCATTTACTATCTCCTTGAATCAAAGTCTCTGTTGTGAGTTTGCAGTTTTGATACTAGCCAAAATGGCTTTGTAAAGTAAAGGAAAATCAGGGTTTGAGAAACGAAGACGGGAGAAACGGGGACGGGAGAAACGGAGACGGGAGAAGGGAGACGGGAGAAGGGAGGAGGGAGAAGGGAGGAGGGAGAAGGGAAAAGACAAGTGCGCAGTACGCAGTGCGCAGCGCACAGGGAAAAACCAAAAAATGTGGCTCATCCGGCAAAAGGGTACTTTTCATCTTGAACCCAGCTGCCTGTAGGCATTATGCACATCTTCGGGCGGCACCCAAAGAGAACGAGTACATGGACGCTGTAGCCCCCCTCCCGTAGTTCAGGGAGGGGCTGGGGGAGGGTTTCAAAGAACTGGAGGAACGGACCGATAACACGACCTGTTCAACGCCCCTCGATGGTGTTGCTTCCCAAAAGGGACTGACAATAGATAAGCTGCAAGTACGCTATTCCCGGATGAACCAAAAAAGGTGACAACTTGTTTTCAGGACTGGATATCAGCGCGGTTGGCAGAGGCGCGGAGACAGGATTTGTATGAGATGACCTGTTGTTACGCGGATACCGTCTTCTCGGGGAAATCTCTGTAAAGGTCTTGCAAAGAGGTCAGCATGTCTGTTAGCCGATCCGGACCAGATTTTGCAGATCTAGCACCGGTCCACAATCTCAAGAAGGAGTCAGATCGGTGCTGCAAGCTGCTACACTATCACGACCTCATCGTTATCAAGGAGCAAATTTCACCATGAATATCTGTATCGTGGGTACGGGTTATGTCGGCCTTGTATCCGCTGCCTGTTTTGCGGAAATGGGAAACAATGTCTGCTGCGTGGATGTCAATCCCCGGGTGGTGGAGAAGCTGCGGGCCGGCCAGGTGCATATTTTCGAACCCGGACTCGAGGAGCTGGTCGCCAGGAACTCAGCCGAGGGGCGTCTGCGGTTCACCACGGAGATCGAAGAGGGGCTCGGGGATGCCCTGTTCGTGTTTATCTGCGTAGGAACCCCGCCCAAAGAGGATGGTTCGGCTGATCTCTCCTATGTTTACCAGGTTGCCGCCGCTGTGGGACAGAAGATGACGGGATACAGGATCGTTGTCGATAAATCCACGGTTCCCGTGGGTACCGCAGACAGGGTGCGGGAGATCATTGAAGGGGAATTGGAAAATCGCGGGCAATCCTTTGAGTTCGACGTGGTCTCCAATCCCGAATTTTTGAAGGAAGGGGATGCGATCAACGATTTCATGAAACCCGACCGGGTCATTGTGGGTACAGATAACGTCCGGACCGCCGAGCTGCTCAGAACCCTGTACGGTCCTTTTGCCCGCAGCAGGGACAAGCTCATCATCATGGGTGTTCGCAGCGCGGAGATGACCAAATACGCAGCCAACTGCATGCTGGCCACCAAGATTTCCTTTATCAATGAAGTGGCCAATATCTGCGAACGGGTCGGGGCCGATGTGCGGGATGTACGCATGGGGATCGGCTCTGACCACCGCATCGGATACCAGTTCATCTATCCCGGTGTGGGCTACGGCGGGTCGTGTTTTCCCAAGGATGTCAAGGCCCTTATCAATACTGCCGGAGAATGCGCCTACGAACCCCGGCTGCTCAAGGCCGTGGATGATGTCAACAACAGGCAGAAAACCGTGCTGGTCCGAAAGATCCGGGCATATTTCGCCGATCAGGGCGGGGTGTCAGGCAAGACATTGGCCCTGTGGGGGCTGGCCTTCAAGGCCAACACCGATGACACCCGGGAGGCCTCTTCTTTGGAAATGATCCGGGAATTGACAGCAGAGGGAATGCGCATCAGGACCTTTGATCCGGTGGCCGCAACCAGGGCTGCCGATGAGCTCGGGGACAACGATCTCGTGGAGATCGTTGGTGATGAATATGAGGCGGTCAAGGGCGCCGACGCCCTGGCCGTTGTCACCGAGTGGAACCAGTTCCGCAATCCCGATTTCGACCGGATCAAACGCTCTCTGACCGCCCCCCTCATCTTTGACGGCAGGAACCTGTATTCGCCTTCCCTGATGGCCGGACTGGGATTTGCCTATTTCTGCATTGGTCGACCTGATCCGGAGAAATTGTAGAAAATTGAAGAAATTTGAGAGAGTAGGACATAAAAAAATCCCGGTAGATCCGGGATTTTTTTTATGTCCAGGGAAAACCAGAGACGATCAGAAGGGGCCTCGGTGTTGCTGATACCGGCGCAGTTGGAGCTCCTGAAGGATGACCTGTTCATAGACGGTGGTGGGGACCTGATCCATGGGTGCACCCTCCATGAACGCGTCCACGAACTGGGTCTGTTCCCAGCAATCGAGGAGTTCGTCGTTGGCAAGGGTTTTAACTTCTTCCTGGAAATCGGGTTCCGGACCAAAGGGAAAGGACTGTGCCATGAATCGGGATGCCTCCGCAAAATATAGGTGTGATAACGTGAAAAAAAAGTATGACCCAAGACGATTCCTTTGGCAACAGATTTTCATCCCGTCTTTTATGGCCGGTTTGCCCCGTTCAGGGCGATTTGAAACTCCCTCGCGGGCCACGTACCATCAAGCCGTTGCTCTTTACAACCAAAATACTTTAGTACCTTACTCAGGATGTTCTGTTATAAAAAATAAGAAAATTTCATAACCGCTTGAACTTAAAACTTAAAACATAAAACTTAAAACTGCGGCTTGGCCGCATTGGTAAGGTGTCCGGCAACGGCTTGATGAACGATGCCTCGCTCGGTCAGACAGTCGAACCGCCTAAAACGGGGCAAACCAGCCATGATGTTCCACTCGTTTGGATGAGGACAGGTTTGTCGTAACCTCGTTGGTTGATACGGGTTGCCGGAGTGAGCCACTTTTTTGCGTGTTGCCTAAAACGTGTTTTACTTTTATAGCCCATGATTGTTTGCCGTTATCAATGTGCTAAAAGGAGGAATACTCCATGGCAGAACATGAAGTTCGCAAGGACGAGGAACTGCTCCAGCTGGTCACCTTCAGCATTGGAGAGGAAGAGTTTGGCGTCGAGATTCTCAAGGTCCAGGAAATTATCCGGATGCTCGAGATAACCAGGGTTCCCAAGGCCCCTGATTTCGTCGAAGGGGTCATCAATCTGCGTGGTAAGGTCATACCGGTCATTGACCTGCGGCTCCGTTTCGGCCTCACGGCAAAGGAGCATGACAAGAAAACCAGGATCATTGTCATTGAGATCAATCAGATGATCGTTGGATTTGTGGTTGATTCCGTTTCCGAGGTTCTCCGGATTCCAGCCGGTACCATCGAGCCGCCGCCACCAGTGATTTCAGGCCTTGATTCCGAGTACATCAGCGGGGTCGGCAAGCTCGACGACCGGCTTCTGATCATGCTCGATCTGAACAGGCTGCTTTCCAAGGAAGAGAAGTCGGCCCTGGGAGAAGTTTAAGTCGCAGGGACAGACCTGTATGTCCGCCCGGAGTTCGAACGAGCCGTGACAGGATCATTCGGGACAGGAAGGCGGGAGAGGTTGAGTGCGCAGTACGCAGTACGCAGGAAAAACTCACGAAGTCACAAGTTTTTTCAAGACTCGACATCCGGAATTCTTTTATTTTATCTGCTGGTTATGATGCTTCCTGACTAGCTCCAGTCAGGCCTGACGTACGTTTCAAAAGGCCTGATCCCAGTTTTGGATTTTTCAGGCGTTTTTGAATAAATCCTTCAACTCACTGCATCCAAAGGCCGTCCTTGAATACTTCAAGGCGGCCTTTGCCTGTTTCCTTTTTACAAAAGACTATCGTGTCCACACTACCCATACTCTCCCAGCTTCTCGATCCCACAGGCATTCACAGAGTTTACAAAAGCGGCCCTGCCAGCCAGATTTTCATGGCCCAGGAACTGATCGCCCGGGGCAAGACCGTGGTCATCCTTCTCGGCTCTGTGGCGGAAATGTCCGTGTACAAGGCCCTTATCCAACTCTTTGCGCCTTCAAAGGAGGGTCAGGAGTTCTGGGAAAGGTCATGGGTTGCGTTTCCGCCGGTGACACCCGGCAAGGAAGAACGTCGCTTGTGGGGGGAACGGTGGGCCGGATTTTTTTCCCTGGCCCAGGGTGGACGCGGCAGGGGGATTCTCCTGCCGATGGGAAATCTCCTTCCCAAGTGGCCTGACAAAAATGTGGTCAACGAGCAGCATCTTCATCTTGTTCCCGGAGAAGACCATTCGCCCGAACGACTTCTGGAAAAATTTGCTGACTGGGGATACTCGCGTGTGTCCATGGTTTCCAAGACCGGAGAGATGGCCTTGCGCGGCGATATTTTCGACATTGCCTGCCCGGGGTATGAATTTCCGGTGCGCATGGAATTTTTCGGGGATACCCTGGAAAGTCTGCGTCAGTTCGAACCCCTTTCCCAGCGATCCAAAAAAGAACTTGAACAGCTGGTGATCCTTCCCTGCACCCCGGCGGTGCAGGATTTCACCTATCGGCAGGATGCCCTGGAAAAATGGGAGGATCTCAAGAATTCAGGAGAACTTCCCGGCCCTGTTTTCAAGGGACTGATGAGCGCCCTGGAGACCAATGATCTGCACATTCCACCCGGTCTGTACTACAAGAATCCCGTGGGCATGGATCACTGGCTGGGTGAGGAGACCATCTTTTTTGTCACAGGCGCCACAGATGCCAGATCACGGCTTGAAGAGCAGAAGTGGGCCTGGAAGGAGTATCTGGCGCAGCCTGACCGTGCCTGGCCGTTGCCTTCCATTCTCCAAACCATGGGCCAGGCCAGAGGGACCTGGTTGGAACGTCATCATGTCCTGTTCGAGTCATTGGTCATGGGACAGCGGGAACAAGGGCTCGAGCTTGTCGAGAATCCCATCCTCTCCTTTGACGATATCTTCTGGGAACCTGAAAAAAGGAAGCGTCCTCTTAAAAGTCTCATAGCCGGTCTGGGGGAGTGGAAGCGGACCTACAGACAGGTTCTCGTCTGTTTTCATTCCGAGCATTCCCGCAAACGGTTTCTTTCTTTTGCCGATCAGGAAGGACTCTCCTTTTATCTTGACTACGCACCGGACACAAAGGGGCTGTTCGCCCTGGTTTCTCCGTTGACCAAGGGGATGAAACTGGTCTGGTGCGACATGCTCATCCTGGCCGAGGATGTGCTTCAACCCAGGGAAACCACGAGGATTATTCCGGGCAAGGGCAAAGAGTTCAAAGGCCTGACCAGTTTTGATGAAATCGCGCCCGAGGATTTTCTGGTCCACCGGGATTACGGACTGGCCCGGTTTGGCGGGCTCATCCATATCCAGGCAGGAGCCGTTGCCAACGATTACCTGATCCTGCACTACGCCAACGATGATAAGCTCTATCTTCCTGTGGACCGGATGGGCATGGTCCAGAAGTACAAGGGCCCCGAAGGTAAGAGTGTTGTTTTAGATCATCTTGGCGGCACGGGATGGATGAAGAGTAAGGCCCGGGTGCGCAAGGCCATTGAGAAAATTGCCCGGGATCTTGTGGAAATGTATGCCCTGCGCAAGGTGAACAAAGGGTATTCCTATGGCCCGCGTCCTGAAATTTATTGGGAGTTCGAGGCGAGTTTCGGATTCGAGGAAACCCGGGACCAGGAGCAGGCCATCTACGATGTCATCAGGGATATGGAAGGCTCCATGCCCATGGATCGTCTTGTCTGCGGGGATGTGGGGTTCGGCAAGACCGAAGTGGCCCTGCGCGCAGCTTTTCGGGCCGTGGTCGACGGCAAGCAGGTGGCATTGCTTTGTCCGACAACCGTACTGGCCGAGCAGCATTACCAGAATTTTCGTCAGCGCATGGAGGATTTTTCCGTGCGGGTGGCCATGCTCTCCAGATTCGTACCCAAACTGACCCAGAAACTCATTGTCCAGGCTGCTGCCCGCGGCGAGGTGGATATCCTCATCGGTACCCATCGCATCCTGTCCAAGGATGTTTCTCTGCCCCATCTTTCCCTGCTCATCCTGGACGAAGAACAACGCTTCGGGGTCAAGCACAAGGAGCGACTCAAGAGTCTGAAGCGGGATATCGATGTCCTGACACTCACGGCCACGCCCATTCCCAGAACCCTGCAGCTGTCTTTGTCCGGAATACGAGGGCTGAGCGTCATCGAGACCCCGCCTCTGGAACGTAAAGCCGTTAAAACGGCTCTCATGGAACGGGAAACCCCGGAACTGCAGGCCATTCTCGAGCGGGAGCTCGGACGTCTGGGCCAGGTGTTCTGGGTCTATAACCGGGTTCAGGGGCTTGACCGGGTAAGGGATTATGTCCAGTCTCTGGTTCCCGATGCCCGGGTTGCCTCGGCTCATGGGCAGATGCCGGCCAGGGAGCTTGAAGAGACCATGCACAAATTCTGGCATCAGGAGCTCGATGTCCTGGTCTGCACCTCCATCATCGAATCCGGTCTTGATTTTCCCAAGGCCAATACCCTGATCGTAGATCAGGCCCAGTTGTTCGGACTCGGACAGCTCTATCAATTGCGGGGCCGGGTAGGCCGTTCCCGGGAACAGGCCTATGCCTATTTCGTGATCCCGTCGCTGGAAAATCTTCAGGAAGAGGCCCGCAAGCGGCTCAAGGTCATTTTGGATCTGGATTATCTGGGGGCCGGGTTTCAGGTGGCCATGGAGGATCTCAGACTGCGGGGAGCCGGGAACATTCTTGGCGAGGTCCAGTCCGGAACCATCGGCAAGGTCGGTCTGGATATGTTTCTTGAGATCCTGGAAGAGGAAGTCCAGCGTCTCAAGGGCGAACCGGTTGCCGAGGTCAGGGAACCCGAGCTGCACATTGGTGTTCCGGCACACATCCCGGAGAACTATATCCTCGAGGCCTCGGAACGGCTGCACTATTACCGGGTGCTTTCCATGTGTTCGCGGCCTGCGGATCTCGACGAAATCATTCAGGAGATCCGGGACCGCTTCGGACCGATTCCTGATCCTCTCCAAACCTTTGTGGAAATTTTAAAGCTCAAGTTCGTGATCAAAACGTTGGGCGGGATTCAGGCCGATATCTACGCCAACAAGGTTGTTGTCAGCTGGGATGAGGAGGATGCCCGGATCGATCCCCTGTCGCTGGTTGCCTGGGTGGAGGCCAACGAAGACCGGTCCCGGCTCATTCCTCCCGGAAAATTGGAGTTGCGCTGTGCGGACAATCCATCTATCTCCCTGTCCATGCGTATTTTCAAGGAGAGTCTGGAGGATTTATCCGATACATTCGTCAAGACAAAAGAGGGGTTGTGATCATGCATCCCGGTACATCAGTTTTTTCACGCCCCCTGCCCTTTCCCGGGCTTTTGTTCTGCACGGGTGGTGTCATACTTGCCCTGTTGGTATTCGTCGGATGTGTTTCGGATCCGCCTCCCAGGGGTGTGGTTGCCCGGATAAACGGGGAGCCCATCTATCTTTCCGAGGTTCGTGCCGACCATGATCTGCATTATATGAACTGGTCTTCGGTCAACGATTTTGACGTTCAATCTCTTGGCGCGGAGTACGGTACGGTCCTCGCCAATATCATTCTTCAACGGTTGATCGAGCAGACACTTGCAGCCGAACAGTTTGCAGTGAGCGATGAGGATGTGGCCAGGGAGGAAGCCCTGATTCGGGCGGATTATCCGGACGACAAAGCGTTTGAGCAGACACTTATCGAAGAATATGTCGATCTTGACCAATGGCGTGAGCGGCTACGTTCCCGATTGAGTACGCAGCGGTTTCTTGAGGAGTATCTTCGGCCTCGGGTATCTGTGACCTATGAGGATGCCAAGAGTTATTATCGTGAACACAGAAGTGAGTTCCTGATTCCGGAACGTTTCGTGTTTACCGTGTTCCAGAGCAAGGATCGCGAAGCCCTGATCGCGGCCTTCAAGAAGTATCAGAAGGGTGATCAAGCAGCAGCCCCGCAGGAGGGTCCATCCACTGTGGACATCCATGAAATGGATCTGCCGGGACACAATCTGTCGGCCGCCTGGCATGAACATCTTGTCAATCTTGCCCCGGGTAGTGCAACCAATGTGATCGCCGGTACAAACATGATGACCATATTGTTCCTGCATGAGCGATTGCCCCAGTCTTTTTTGTCTCCTTCTGCCGCCTATTCATTGGTGGAGCAACGACTTGTGGAGGAGGGGATGCAGACGGCTTTTGATGGATGGCTGAACCAGGCCCTTTCCCATGTCACGATCGAGATTACCGGGCTTTTGAACGAGAATGCAATAGATTCGCAGGAAGATGCAGGCGAGCCGCCCGTGCAATGACCCCGGCTTTGTACGGTTCGTTTGCGGCGTGAGAGATCGTATCAACCAGTTGAGATCGCATATCATCAAGACGTAAAAGGATACCCCGTATGAGAGAATCTCTGAAAAGATGTCTCGGAACAAAATGGAGTTATATGCTTGGAATGATCCTGTTTCTTCTGAGCTGTGTCCCTGCGGCCCACGCAGAGGAAATCGTTGACCGCATTGTTGCCGTGGTCAATGGAGAGATCATCACCCTGTTTGATGTCAATCAGCAGATCAAGGGGTATACGCAGCAATTCGAGGGACGCGTCCTGACCCGGGATGAGGAAAAGGCCCTTCAGGACGTCAGAAAAAAGGTGCTCATGCAGATGGTCAACGATCTGCTTCTCGAGGCCGAGGCTGAACGGTTGGAAATGACTGTCTCGGACGTGGAGATCAAGAATCAGGTCGAAGCCCTCAAGCAGCAGAACAACCTGACAGAAGAACAATTCCTCGATCAGCTCAAGCTCCAGGAGATGACCCGCAAGGATTATGAAGAGAAGGTCAAAAAGGATATCATGCGTCAACGTCTCATAGGTGCCATGGTCCGGCGCAAGGTCGTGATTACCGAAGAGGAGATGAAGAGGTATTATGCGGAGCACCAGGATGATTTTTCCGGGGAGAAGAAGGTTGAACTCGCCATGATCCTCGTGGACCCGGGGTTTGACATTCAGGAATTGCGCAATCGTCTCCTGGCTGGAGAGATATCCTTTGGTCAGGCTGCGGCCCAGTATTCTCTTGGTCCCGGTAAAGACCAGGGCGGCGAGATAGGAGAGGTTCGCTGGGCCGATATGCGAGACTCCTGGAAAGAGGTCTTGCGAGGACTCGAGGAAGGGGATATCAGCGAACCTTTCGACTTAAACGGCAACCAGGCCTTTTTGCGTGTTCTGAATCTGACTCCTGGAGATGCCCCTCCTTTCGAGGAGGTCAAGGACAAGATTCGGGATATTTTGTATCGTCCACGAATCGAAGAGCGGTTCCAGGACTACATGGAAGGGCTCAAAACAAAGGCCGTACTCGATATTCGTATGTAACGAGTTGCAACCGGAATCATTGAATCGTTTTGAGGGGGATTGGAGCATGTCGATGCAGGAATTGGGCGAACTGTTCAAGACGGCTCGCCAGGATGCGGGGTTGAGTTTACAGGAGGTCTATGAACGAACCAAGATCAGCTTGTATGTTCTTGAATCCCTTGAAAAGGGGGATGTCGCCCGTTTACCCCACCCCGTTTACACAAAAGGTTTCATTCGTAATTACGCCAATCTGTTGGGGCTCGACCAGGACAAGGTTGTTCATGAGTATCTTGCTGTGGTTGAAGAGCCTGATGATCCTCTTGACATTGATCCCGGAGTCCCTGAGCTCAATGTCCGCAGAAAAACGAAGTCCAGAGCCGGCACATTCCGGCTGATCGTCTTTGGTCTGGCTATTCTCGCAGCAGTCGTCTGGCTGATCGGGTCATATGTTTCTCGCGAGATCAAACCTGTTTCCCCGGTTGTCATGGAGCAGGACGGAAGCAGCGATTTGGAGACGCCGGCTCCCCTGCCCGTCACGGAAGAAGAGGATGAACCGGCTGTTGCTGAAGATGCATCAGAAAAGGGTGCCGGGACGGATCAGATGGTGACTGATGAAGCTGCCGAAGCGGTCGATGACCGTGATGTGTCTTCCTCGCAGCAACCCGAGGCCGCCGGGGTGGATGAAAAAAACAATGATCAGGCGGGAACCGTTTCGGATCAAGCAGTTTCCAGGACCTCTGAGATTTCCCGGGGCAATTCCCTGGATGGCGATCAGAAAGACATGGCTACTCAAGCGGTTTCCCCGGTTACTTCTTCTGTCGGCGAGACCCGGCCCGATGTATCCGCTTCCAAGCCCGAGGTAGTCACCAAGGCGCATGTCATGCGCGTTGAAGCGACGCATGAATGTTGGTTGAGTGCGACTGCCGACAGAAAGACCGCTTTGGACAAGACCGTCCGTCTGCTTAAACCCGGTCAGAGCGTGAATATTCCCTTTAACGAGAATGTGGAACTTCGTCTTGGCAATGCCGGTGGAGTCCGCCTTTTTGTGGATGCTGAACCCTACTTGTTCGAGGGTGATCTTGGTGTCGTCAAGTCGTTGGTAGTCTCGGCTCCTGCCGAGTAGTGCCGCATCTTATGCCATCCGGGAGTTATGCCATGCCCGGCAACTTCGGGATGTTCGTTTATCCGGTGATCTGGCATGGAGTTTACGGAAAAGGTCGTCATTTTGCGGGTGGGAACGTTCCGCGAGAACGATTGCTGGGTCCGCTTCCTTTCGCCTTCCCGGGGTATTGTCACCGGATTCGCCTTTGGCGGTCGCAAGAGCAGGCGGCGGTTCTGCGGCTGT
The DNA here is from genome assembly GCF_053851535.1 of Desulfoplanes sp. PS50. Classification (NCBI taxonomy): domain Bacteria; kingdom Pseudomonadati; phylum Thermodesulfobacteriota; class Desulfovibrionia; order Desulfovibrionales; family Desulfoplanaceae; genus Desulfoplanes; species Desulfoplanes sp. PS50. The sequence continues at coordinate 43,381 of NZ_JBSPZA010000013.1, forward strand.
CTCGACCACCTCAACCAGGTGCTGTTCCGGGTCAGTGCGGGTAAGCGCAACCAGTATCTGAGCCTTGAGGAAGGAACCCTTCTTCAGGGCTTTGTGAATTTGAAAAAGGACTTTCAGAAGGTCGGGATGGTGGGGAATTGCCTGCGGTTTTTCGAGGCCGTGCACACGGGTGAGGCCCGGTCGGCCGATGCCTATGCCCTGGTTATGTCCATGCTCGGCGGGTTTGATACCCTTGCCGGACCACCTTCATTGTTTTTCCCGGTTCTTTTCAGGATCGCCCTGGCCTTTGAGCAGGGCTATACCCTCGATGTCGCGCATTGTGCATCGTGCGGTGCGGTTTTGCAGGAACATGGCTGGGCAGGATCTTCTGTTGAGGACGGATATTTTCTGTGTCCCTCGTGCTCGGAGGGGAGGACGATTGCTCGGATCTCCTGGCAGGGGGTGTCTCTTCTGCACCACCTCAAGGAAACCGAGATCGGCAAGTGGGTGAATTGGACACCCGGCAGTCATCTGCGGACAGAGATCTATACCTTTGTGGATCGGTTCATCCGTTATCATCTGGGGATTGCGGACGAAGACAACCGTTTCGTACGCTGTTAGCCGTTTGCTCTACAGGACACACCATACATGCAGGATCGGCGGTATAAGGGGTTCATCCGATATGCCGGACCCTGGTTGCAATCATTTGATTTTCAATGGAGACAAGGATGAATTTTCAGGATGTCATTTTCAAGCTGCAGCAATTCTGGGCTGATTATGGATGTGTGATCCAGCAGCCCTACGATATCGAGACAGGCGCCGGGACCTTCAATCCGGCCACATTTTTCAGGGTTCTTGGTCCGGAACCGTGGAAGGCGGCCTATGTGGAGCCCTCCAGGCGGCCCACGGATGGACGCTACGGGGAAAATCCCAACCGGATGCAGCATTTCTATCAGTATCAGGTGGTCCTGAAGCCCGCGCCCGCGGATGTTCAGGATCTCTATCTCAAAAGTCTCGGTGTTCTGGGGATCGATGCGGCCAGGCACGACATCCGGTTTGTGGAAGACGACTGGGAATCCCCCACCCTCGGGGCCTGGGGCCTTGGCTGGGAGGTCTGGCTCAACGGTATGGAAATCAGTCAGTTTACCTATTTCCAGCAGGTCGGCGGATTGGAACTCGAGCCCATCACCGTGGAGTTGACCTACGGGATGGAACGATTGTGCATGTATCTCCAGGAAAAGGAATCCGTGTACGACATGATGTGGAACGACACCGTGACCTATGGGGATGTCTACCATCAAAACGAGGTCGAACAGTCCAGGTACAATTTTGATGTCAGCGATCAGGACATGCTTTTTGCCACGTTCGAGGCCAGTGAAAAGGAATGCCGACGGGTCTGCGAACTGGGTCTGGCTCTGCCCGCGTATGATCATTGTCTGAAATGCTCGCATGCCTTCAATCTTCTGGACGCCCGGGGAGCCATTTCCATCACCGAGCGCGCCAACTACATCGCCCGGGTCAGAAAGCTGGCTGCCGGGATCGCCCGGGTCTATGTCCAGACCCGTGAGGACATGGCACATCCCCTGCTCCGGCATGACGCATAATTTTTGAACGAACGAGGTTGAAGAGATATGGCCCATTTTGTTTTGGAAATCGGTGTCGAGGAGATGCCGGCCCGGTTTTTACCGATATTGGACAAGGCCTTGAAAGAGGGATTTGAGGAACGTCTTGGTGAGGCCGCATTGGCCCACGGGGAGATAACCACCTTTTCCACGCCCCGCCGACTGGTAGTTGATTGCAGGGATATGGCCGAGGTTCAAAAGCGGGAGGAGGTCGTGGTCACGGGCCCGCCTGCGAAGATTGCCTTTGACGAACAAGGGGCCCCGACCAAGGCCGGACTTGGGTTTGCCCGTTCCCAGCAGGTGGCGATGGAGGAGGTCTTTGTCACTGACACGGGCAAGGGCGAATATCTGGCGGTCAAAAAAATTGTTGGCGGTGAACCGGCCGCCAGGATACTCGGAGAGATCTGCAGAGAGATAATCGCTCATCTTCCCTTTCCCAAAAAGATGCACTGGGAAACATCCCGATTTACCTTTGGCCGTCCTTTACGCTGGTTTCTGGCTCTGCTGGACAAGGAGGTCGTTCCCTTTTCCGTTGCCGGGCTCGATGCCGGAAATACGACACGCGGCCATCGCGTTCTGGGGCCCGGACCCTTTGTGGTGGAGCATGCCGATGCGTATGTTTCCGTGGTTCATGAGCAGGGAAAGGTTGTTTTGTCCCATGAGGACCGTGTTGCCATGATCATTGCCGGGGGAGATGAGCTGGCCCGCAAGGCAGGGGGAACCATCGCCTGGAACGAGGGGCTCATCCATCACGTGGCCAATCTGGTGGAATATCCTGTGCCCGTACTCGGTAATTTCGACGCGGCCTATCTCGAGCTTCCGGCCGAAGTCCTGCTCACAAGCATGGAAGTCCATCAAAAGAGTTTTGGAGTTCATGGTCCAAACGGCCGGCTGCTGCCCTGTTTCCTGACCGTGATCAATCTCGAGCCCCAATCCGTGGATGTGGTCAGAAAAGGGTGGGAGCGGGTGCTCAAGGCCCGGCTCGAAGATGCCATGTTCTTCTGGAAGGCCGATCTTACCAGGGAATTTACTACCTGGCTGGACAAGCTTGAAAACGTCACCTTTCTGGGACCTCTTGGTTCCATGGGAGACAAATCCCGCAGACTCTCCCGACTGGCCGGAGCCATGGCCCGTGATTTCGCCCCTGACCTTGTCCAGGACCTGACCCGGGCCGGTACCTTGGCCAAGGCGGATCTGGTTTCGGAAATGGTCTATGAATTCGATGACCTTCAGGGAATCATGGGGGGCATTTATGCCGCCAAAAAAGGGGAGAGCCCCGTGGTGGCACAGGCCCTTGCCGAGCAGTATCTCCCGAGCGGTCAGGAGAGTTCCTGTCCCTCGACTCTGGCAGGGGGAATCCTGGCCATGGCCGACAAACTCGATACCCTGGCCGGATGTTTCGGCATCGGCAAGATTCCCACAGGGGCTGCCGATCACTTTGCTCTGCGGCGATGTACCCTTGGGATATGCCGGATCATCCTCGAACACGGGATCAGGACCGATGTCGAGGAACTTTTGCGGCTGGCCCTGGAAGGGTATGAAAATGTCACCTGGAAGACAGAGCCCGCAGAGACTCTGGACAACCTCATGGCGTTTTTTGCCCAGCGCCTACGCAATTATTGGGCCGGAAAGGGATTTGGAACCAAGGTCCTGGATGCGGCCATCAACGCCGGAATAAATGATGTCGTGGCCCTGGAAAAACGGGTCCGGGCCCTGTCGGATTTTGCCGAGGCAAAAGATTTTGATCAGGCCGTGCTGACCTTCAAGCGGGCCGACAACATCATTCGCAAGCAGGGTGAAGAGTCCGGGGTGAACCTGACCGGAATTGTCGACCCGAATCTTTTGCAGGAAGAGGCTGAAAAAAGTCTCCACGCCCATCTTGCGGCAAGCCGCGAAAAATGGGACCAGCTCTGGGATGAGGACGATTTTGCCGGGCTGCTGGCTGAATTGTGGACCCTGCGCCCGGTTGTGGACGGGTTCTTCGATTCCGTCATGGTCATGAGCGATGATCTCGATCTGCGGTCCAACCGGTTGAACATGCTCTACGAATTGGTTCGTCGGTTGAGCCGGCTGGCCGATTTTTCGGCCCTTCAGATTTAAGAAGGGGGGGAAGTGCGCAGTGCACAGTGCGCAGTGCGCAGGAAAGGCGGGGAAGGGCCGTTTGAAGTGTTGGGGACCCATGTGCCCGTCCGAAACGAGAACGATTTGTGACAGAATTATTCGTAGTTAGGGGGCATAGAAATACAGAGTTCGCAGTGCGCAGGAAAGGCGGAAACCGATTCGTTGATTTTGTGCTGTTTTCTTGTCCGGGGATTAAAAAATCAGCTTGACAAGAATGGCCGCTCTTGCATAGATACCCTTTTTTTCAAGCAGGTGGTGTACATTCCGGGACCGGGTCAACCCGGTTACTTCAATATAGTTAGGAGGATTTACTTTTGGCTAACCATAAGTCCGCACTGAAAAGACATCGTCAGAGCATCCAGGCCCGCAATCGCAACAGAATGGTCAAGACCAGGATCAAGCACAGCGTCAAGGCTGTTCGTCTGGCCATCGAGAACAAGGACGCTGAAAAGGCTCAGCAGGCCCTGCAGAGTGCCACATCCGTCCTGGACAGCGCCGCTTCCAAGAAGGTTGTCCATTGGCGTACGGCCGCCCGGAAGATTTCCCGGTTGAGCAAGGCAGTCAGCGCCCTGGCCTAGTTCTGATCTCCATACGCAGCACATATAAAGCCCGGCACCTTGGTGCCGGGCTTTTTCATTGCCTTTTCAAGAGGCATTGACTACGCATAATGGGTTCATTTTCCGTGACTATTCAGTCACTGATTGCCGATTATGTTTTGCCACCCGGGAGTGCCGAGCGTCTGCTCGGCACTCCGTCTGCGAACCAACAGGAAACAGGGGCGGACGGCACGCCCGGCACGCCCGGAAATAGTATAACGATACGCCATCTCCATTGCCTGAAAGGCCGAGCAGACGCTCGGCGTTCCCGGGAAAAGACACATTCTTATGCCGAATTATCGTGCTGAATAGTTAGCAATTGCCTTTCTTTTCCTCTAAACAAGCACATTGTACATCTGTCGCAGGCTGATCAACCATGAAACAGCGCCTGATAACCCCGTTTGGTCTTCCCATCTATTTCTTCGCGGTGACCATTGTGATCGGGACCTTTCTTTTACAACTCGAGATCAGCTGGTCCCAACCCGGGAGCATTTCCTGGCTCAACGCCCTGTTCACCGCCACGTCGGCAACCTGCGTGACCGGGTTGATTGTCGTGCCCACCAGTGGATTCTCAACCTTTGGTCAATCAGTGATCCTTTTTCTCATCCAGGTCGGGGGACTCGGGGTCATGACCTATACCAGCCTGGTCTTCTATCTGTGGCACAAACGGGTCAGTATCACGGATCGATTGGCCGTGGGGCAGTCCCTGCTCCATGATCCCTCTTTTCATCTGGGCCGGTTTCTGATTCAGATCGTGCTGCTTTGTTTCTGCATCGAGGCGGCTGGCGCATCCCTGCTTTTTTTGGGGGACCCGGGCGGCTTTCATCCCTTTTCCGCTATGTTTCATGCTGTGTCCGCGTTTTGCAATGCCGGGTTTTCCCTGTTCGATTCGAGTCTGATGCACTGGGATTCCCATGTGGGGGTCAACGGGGTGATCATGGTGCTGATCATTTTCGGAGGGCTCGGGTTTTCCGTACTCATCGATATTGTCAAAACCATACGCTCACGGGCCCGGTCCACGAATGGTGCATCCCAAAGGCTCGCATGGCAGACGAAAATCGTGCTTCGGACCTCCCTTTTTCTCATCCTTTTGGGATGGGTGGTCATCTTTGCGGCTGAATGGTATGATAAGGGTATGAGACTGGATCACATGGGAACCCATCTCTTGACCGCCCTGTTCCAGTCGGTGACCACGCGAACCGCAGGGTTCAATACCGTGGACATCGGGGCAATGACCAATATCGCCCTGGTGATCATGATTCCCCTGATGCTCATCGGCGGGTCGCCGGGGTCCTGCGCCGGCGGAATCAAGACGACCACCTTCAGGACGATCATCGCCTTTGCCAAGGCCCAGTTGCTGGGCCGCAGACAGGTGGTCATTGGCGGGTACGCCCTGGAGGAAAAATCCGTGAACAAGGCGCTCGTTCTGCTCATTCTGGCCTCTGTCGTGGTGGGGGCAGCCACGGTGATTCTGGTCATCAGCGAGGGGGGTGATCTCCCGCATCTGCACCTTCGGGCTCAGGTTGTGGACATCCTTTTCGAGGTGGTCTCGGCCTTTGGCACAGTCGGTCTGAGCACCGGACTCACGCCCAATCTCTCCCCGGTGGGCAAGGGGGTGATCATTGTGCTCATGTTTGTGGGCAGACTCGGTCCCATCGCCTTTCTGGCCTTTTTGCAGGGATGGCAGACCAGAGAGCATTTTTCCTGGCCCGAGCGGGATATGCTCATCGGGTAGGGGGGCGAGTGCGCAGTACACAGTATGCAGTACATAGTGCGCAGTTCGCAGTACGCAGTGCGCAGGAAGGGGCTCGCGAAGAGGGATTTTTTTCGTGCAGGGACGCAGGGACGCAGAGAAAGGCATTTTTGCCGTGAATTCTTTGAATTTAAGAAAGCAAGGTACGTACAGGCTTCAACATCGGAGCGCATGGGACGAAGTGAGGAACTCGAAGAGTTCCTCAAAAAAGTTTTTCTCTGCGTCCCTGCGCCTCTGCGCGAGAATGTCTTTTGTCGTTAATCTTTTGTATTTCAGGTGATCGTCATGGAAATCGGAATCATCGGTTTGGGTAAATTCGGCTTTTTTCTCGGCTCGGCCCTTGTCAGGATGGGGCACCGGGTCATTGGGATCGATTCGGATCAGACCATGGTCCAGGCGGCCCAGGAAACTCTGACCCAGGTGTATCAGGCCAATGCCACGGATGTTGTCGCCCTGACCCAGCTCGGACTCGCTGACCTGAAGCATGTCATCGTCAGCGTGGGCCAGTCCATGGAGGCAAGTATTCTGATCGCCCTGCATCTCAAAGAGCTTGGGGCCGAGGATGTCTGGGTCAAGGCGGTCAGTGAAGACCACGAAAAGATCTTAAAACATATCGGAATCAAACACGTCACGTTTCCCGAGCGCGTGGCAGCCGAGGAATTGGCCCGCAAGCTGGTCGATCCAGGGTTTCTGGACTCCCTTTCTCTTGGCCAGGGGGTGGTTTTGCGCGAACTTGAGGTGGATAAATGGGCGGGCAAGAATCTCGTGGAACTCAACCTGACCAATACGCTCAATATCCAGGTGGTCGCGATCAAGCAGGTGGGAAGAAAGGAGCCTGATTTCATCCCCGATCCTCAAAGACTTCTGGAAAAAGGGGAACATCTGGTGGTCATCGGCAAGGATGAGGATATCGCCGGGGCAGAGGCGTAGATAATAAGTGCGCAGGACACAGTGCGCATAAGTACGCAGTGCGGTGAGTGCGCAGGACGCAGTGCGCAGTGCGCAGAAAAAACCTATAGCTTTTGAAGAGCAAGAAAAAGATCGTTTTGGCCGGAATGACACAACTTTATCTATACATTAACGCGTATAGATGTCGTAAAAACTGCGTACTGCGCACTGTGCTCTGCGTACTTATGCGCACTTAATGCAGTTTTCCCTGAGTAAGACAAAATGCCTCCTGATGGAGGCATTTTTTTATTCGAACCAATTGAGCGCGGGGCAGCCATTGAGCAGACCGAGGCGGGTGCAGTGGTGGGCATAGAGAGTCAGGCTGGCCTGTTCCTGGTCGCCCAGTTCGTAGCTCATGACATGCCAGTACGCGCGGAGCACCTTTCGCGAAAATCCCTTGTCCATGGCCTGATCAAGGAGGGTCTCCAGGTTCTGGGGGACGCTTTCTTTGATCTCCAGCAATCGTTTGGCCAGTTGAAAGAGCTGGGCCTGCTGGTCGGGTGCAAGGTCTCTTCGCACGATCCACAGGGCAAAGACAAAGGGGAGTCCGGTCCAGGTCTTCCAGGCCTCGCCCAGGTCGATGATATGCCACCCTTCGGGACGCTCGCTGAATATGTGCAGGGCCCGGTCGCCGATTTCCAGGAAGGGGAGTCCCCTGCCCAGGCCCTCGCCCGGTTCGACTGTCTTCCATTCGGGTTCGGGAAGATTCCAGGCCAGGGACCAGAGGACCTTGAGCAGGTTGACCGAGGTGGCCGAGGCTGCGGTGACGTGGACCCGGTTGTCGTTTTCGGCCAGAAAGGCGGGCAGTTTGTCAAGTGTGACAGGGCTTACCAGTAGCACGCTCTGGACAGGACCGTTGGAGCTGATGCTCAGTCCGGGGAGGATCTGGTACTTTTCGGCATGGAGGAGGTATTCAAAGGCAGAGGAGGGGGAAACGTCGATGGAGCCCTGTGCCAGGCGGGAATTCAGATACGATGGATGTCCGGGGACGAGTTTGTGTTTCATTTTTTCTGACGGGTCTGCCTCAAGGAGATGGAAGATAGGCCAGACATTAAGATAATCGATTTTTCCAATTTGAAGCGTACACATGATGACCCCGGTTTGAAGGGAAAACCTGCTGGTTGGTTACAAATAAAAAAGGGCGGATACTCCGCCCTTTTTTATTTGTAAACCTGGTGTGGACCGGATCGGTCACAAAGGAATTAATCCAGCTGGGAAATCAGGGTTTCCTTGATGGAATCGATGGTCCCTTCACCGTCGAGTTCAATGTATTTGAAACCGGCCTTGGGAGCCAGATCCTTGTAGAAATAGGCGGCCGCCAGGGTGCCGTCCACGTCGTTATAGTAGATGTCGTGACGCTTGTTGATGGCTTCTTCGTCCTGATCATCGGCCCGGGACTTGAGATCACCGCCGCAGACACGGCACTTGTCACCGTCGGGCTTGATGGCGTCGATGAAGATGTTGTTGGGATGGTTGTTGTCGTTCACGCAGAGACGACGACCCATGATCCGATTCTTGGCGACCTCGCGGGGAAGAAGGATCTCGATGACGTAGTCAAGATTGGCATCGGCCTGCTGCAGGGCGTCCCAGAGCTTCTCGGCCTGAACCTTGTTGCGGGGAAAGCCGTCCAGGAGCCAGCCGTTGGCACCCTTTTCCTGCAGGGTTTCCAGAACCATGGGAATGGTGATCTCATCGGGAACAAGTTCGCCCTTGTCGATGTATTCCTTGGCCTTTTTACCGAGATCAGTGCCCTGGCCGATGTGCTGCCGGAAAATGGCCCCGGATTCGATGTGAGCCACGTTGTATTTGTCTTTTACCAGAGAACCCTGGGTCCCCTTGCCGCTGCCGTTGGGTCCGAAAATCAAGATATTCAATGCGATAACCTCCTTTAGAAAAATTTCACAAAGTCTTATCCCCCAAGGTGGTACCTGTCAATAACAGAGGCGGGGGATGATGGTGGATGGGGGGTGGATGGAGATAATCATTTTGTTCCAAATGTTCACATATCTTTGATTTCCTCCCGGCAAAGAATTTTGGTTTTTAGCTAGATGACATCATCGCATGATGATTCTTCTCAATTGTATGACAAAGTAATAATTAAGAATACACTCTTGTGCTTCATCGAGATCAGATGTATCAATGAGCCATTTGACAAAAAAACCAAGGAAAGTCGTTGTTGGGAGTATTATGAAATACTATGCACATTCGACCGACAATCCGGACAAATCTGATTGGCAGGAGCTTGAAGATCATCTTTGGAAAGTGGCCCGATTCGCTTCAGATTTTGCAGCACCATTCGGTGCAGAAAACTGGGGAATGGCAGCCGGATTGCTGCACGATGCAGGCAAGGCCACAGGTGAGTTTGTCAGACGTCTTGAAGGCTGTTCAAACCGTGTCAACCACTCCATTTTCGGGGCCAGAATCGCCCAGGAAAAAGGTGGGAAATTGGGTCTTCTTTTGTCGTATGTCGTCGCCGGGCATCATGGCGGTCTCTCGGATGGTGGGATTCAGGAGGGACAACTGCATTACCGCCTCAAACATGAACGGATCCCTGGCGATGTAATGTTTCTGCCCGATGTGGAATACTCCTTGGATTTGCGCCTGCCATTTACAAAGCGGCCCAAAAGACCAGGCTTTTCCTTGTCGTTTTTTACCCGGATGATTTTTTCCTGCCTTACGGATGCGGATTTTCTCGACACTGAAGCGTTTTGCGATCCGTGCAAGAGTTCTAGCCGTATCAAAAAGTCCACAAGCGATCTTGGGGCATTGCGAAACGCATTGAATGAGCGACTCGTCGAATTGGAAAAAAATTCCTTGCCGTCCAAAGTCAATACGATACGGCGATCTGTTCTGGCTGATTGTCGCGCTTCATCCGAGCAAGAACCGGGTTTTTTCTCCCTGACCGTGCCCACGGGTGGAGGCAAGACACTTTCTTCCATGGCCTTTTCCCTGGACCATGCAGAGGCGCATGGTCTGCGGAGGATTATCTATGCCATCCCTTTTACTTCCATCATCGAACAGAACGCACAGGTTTTCAGTTCCGTGTTTGGTCGTGAGAATGTGCTGGAGCACCATTGTAACTATAGGGATAAAGATACTCCCGAAGAGCAGGGCTATGACCGGTGGCGAGGATTAGCCGCAGAAAACTGGGACGCGCCAGTGGTCGTCACCACCAACGTGCAATTTTTTGAATCCCTGTTCAGCAACAAGCCGTCTCGGTGTCGCAAGCTGCACAATATTGCCAAAAGTGTCATCGTGCTCGATGAGGCCCAGGCCGTCCCCACGGAATATCTGGAGCCATGCCTTTGTGCTCTGCGCGAATTGGTTGAGCGTTACGGCTGTTCAGTGGTCTTGTGCACGGCAACCCAGCCGGCCTTGGATGACGAAAGCCTTTTTAGTCGTCTTGAGAAGGCGCGGGAAATTATTGCTGACCCGGGCCGTCTCTACGAGGAGCTTAAACGCATTGAGGTTACCTTTGCGGGAAGTCTCACTGATGCTCAACTTTCCGAGCATATTGCCGGTCCGGAGCAAGTATTGTGCATCGTCAGTACCAAAAAACAGGCGAGAAAAATCTTTGATCTACTTCCTGAACGAGACGGCGCATTTCATTTATCCACCAACATGTACTCTGTGCATCGGCGGCGAGTACTGGATACCATTTCCCAACGGTTAAAAGAGGGGCTGCCCTGTCGGGTTATTTCAACTTCGCTTATCGAGGCCGGAGTGGATGTGGATTTTCCCGTGGTCTATCGGGCCATGGCCGGGCTTGATTCCATTGCCCAGGCTGCTGGCCGGTGTAATCGGGAGGGCAGACTGAACGGCCCTGGGCGTGTTGTTGTTTTCGAATCGGAAAATCCACCCAGAATGCCTTGGTTGCAACGTTGTGCCAGTCGTGCCGGTGAAACATTGCGTACTCTAATTGAGGATGATCCCCTCGGGCTTGTGGCCATGCACCGTTATTTTGAGTTGCTTTACGACGTCCAGGACCTGGACAAGAAACAGATTGTCAAACGTTTGGATGCGCCGGTGGATAAATATTTATCTTTTCCTTTCAAGGAAATTGCCAAGGATTTTCGCTTTATCGAGGACGAAGGAACACCTGTGATCATCCCTCATGAACCCGAGGCTGAAACGCTTGTCCAACAACTGCGATTCTCAGAATACCCGCGTCCTATTTTGCGGAAATTACAGCAATTTGTGGTCACCATTAGGGCCAGGGAACTGTTCAAGCTTACGTCGGCTGGATCGATCGAAATGATTCAGGATACCTACCCCGTGTTGCGCAACATGTCTGCCTACAATGAACACGTTGGACTGTGCGTGGATGCAGGCGATGTGTGGCAAGCAGATGAGTTGATTGTTTAAAAAGGAGGAGCCTATGGCATTTGGAATCAAACTGCGGGTCTGGGGGGAGTATGCCTGCTTCACCCGACCGGAAATGAAGGTGGAGCGGGTCTCCTATGACGTCATGACCCCGTCTGCTGCCCGGGGAATTTTGGAGGCCATACATTGGAAACCGGCCATTTCCTGGGTGGTGGATAGAATTCATGTGATGCGGCCCATTGTTTTCGACAATGTGCGACGCAATGAGGTCAGCTCCAAAATTTCAAAACCCAATCCGACCACGGTGATGCGAAACAAAAAACCGCTTTTTTTCTTGGTCGACGAAGGGGGAAACCGGCAACAGCGGGCAGCAAGCCTGCTACGCAATGTCGAATACGTCATCGAGGCCCATTTTGAACTGACCGACAAGGCCGGTCCGGGAGACAATGAAGGCAAGCATCTGGATATTTTTAACCGTCGAGCCCGGGTCGGACAATTTTTCCATCAGCCTTGTCTAGGCTGCAGGGAGTTTCCGGCATTTTTTGAATTGCTGGAAGATGATATCCCTTCGTCCTGCTATTTGGGCGAGAACCGGGAATTGGGGTACATGCTGCTGGACATAGATTTCGAAAACGATATGACCCCGCTTTTCTTCAGAGCTGTCATGAAGGATGGAGTGATAGAACCTCCTTCGCGGTTTTCTTCGGAGGTGCGGGCATGATTCTCCAAGCATTGCACGGATATTATGAACGTATGTGCGAGAACCCGGATTCCGGCATGCCGCCTTATGGCACTAGTATGGAAAACATCTCTTTTGCCCTGGTGCTGGATGGGGATGGGAATTTGCGAAGCATTGAGGATTTGCGGGAACAGGAAGGTAAGAAGCTTCGTGCCCGTAAGATGGCCGTACCTGCATCAGTCACTAGAACCTCTGGTGTAAAGGCCAATTTCTGTTGGGATAAGTCAGCGTATGTTTTGGGTTGCGACAAGAATGGCGTAGCTGCAAATATGAAGCGGTTTGAAGCATTTAAAGAATTATTGGAGAATGAGTGCGGAGATTTCGAGGATGAGGGCTCTCAAGCTGTACTTCGTTTTTTGGATTCATGGGATCCAAGTCAGGCTGAACAGATAGCAGCAAGGTTTCAAGATTGGGATGATATTGCTGCAGCTAATCTGGTATTTCGACTTGAAGGAACCAAGGGGTTTATTCACAATCGATCAGTTATTCAAAAAGCATGGTTTGCGTATTGCGATAAATCTGACAACGCTACTAAAGTTCATTGCCTTATAAGTGGTGAACATAATACGCCTCAGGCACGGGTGCACACACCTATCAAGGGCGTTGTCGGCGGTCAGACTTCGGGTGGGTATATAGTTTCATACAATGCAACTGCATTTGTCTCCTATAACAGAGACAAGGCTGATGTTGGTAAGACATCAGCTTTTGCCTACACCACGGCACTCAATTCGTTATTAACACGCGGAAGCCGTCAGAAAGTCACTGTTGGCGACGCCACTATTGTTTTCTGGGCCGAGCGAATGAGTCCGGCCGAGGATTTTTTAGCCGACCTTTTCGATCCTTTGAGCGAAGCGAATGAAACGGTCACCTCGGCGGATCCTCAAACCACAACCAGGATTCACGATCTGCTTCAGGCTATTCGTTCTGGAAGGCAGGCCGTGGATATTGTGCCGGATCTCGATGAATCCGTTCGTTTTTACCTGCTTGCTCTGGCTCCCAATGCCGCTCGCCTGTCCATTCGTTTCTGGGAAGTCGATACCGTGGGTGGTCTTTTGCAAAAGATCGGCAGGCATTTTCGAGATCTCGAAATCATTCCTCAATATGATAGTGAGCCGAAATTTCCGCCCCTCTGGCTTCTCATGCGTCAGACAGCCGTTTTGAACAAAACGGAAAATGTTTCTCCCGTGATGGCCGGAGGGATGGCGAGAGCCATGCTTGCCGGCGTGAGGTACCCGCAGAGTCTGTTGCCTGTTGTGCTGGGTCGTATTCGTGCCGAGCATAAGGTGACCTATTGCCGTGCAGCGCTCATCAAAGCATTTCTTGTGCGAAACAAACAATTGGAGGTTCCCGTGTCACTCGATCCCACAAGGACTGACCGCCCATATTTACTCGGCAGACTTTTTGCCGTCCTGGAAAGAGCTCAGGAAGATGCAGTTCCCGGAACCAATGCGACCATCAAGGATCGGTATTTAGGCTCTGCGTCCGCTAATCCGGCCCAGGTCTTTCACATGCTGCTCAAGAATTCGGCCAATCATACGGCCAAGTTGCGCAAAGACCCTGAGAAGAAAAGCAGGGCATTCTATTATGACTTCATGATACAGGACATCATGAATGAGTTCAGTGACTTTCCGTCAACCATGTCGCCCGAGGAACAGGGACTCTTCATGATCGGCTATTACCACCAGCGTAAAGATTTTTTTACCAAAAAGAACAAGGAGAACTAATCATGACCGCCATTGCCAACCGATACGAATTTGTGCTGCTTTTTGACGTCGAGAATGGGAATCCCAACGGAGATCCCGATGCGGGTAATATGCCTCGCATCGATCCGGAAACAGGGCATGGTCTGGTCACGGATGTCTGCTTGAAACGCAAGATCCGCAATCATGTGGCGTTAACAAAAGAAGGCGCTGAGGGTTTCAAGATTTATATTCTGGAAAAGGCTGTGCTGAACAGGACGAATAAGGAAGCATATTCAGCGTACGAGTTGGAACCCCAGACCAAGAAACTTCCAAAAAAAGTTGAAGACGCGCTCAAGGTCACAGGTTGGATGTGTTCAAACTTTTACGACATTCGGACCTTTGGGGCAGTCATGACGACGGAAGTCAATTGTGGTCAGGTTCGTGGGCCGGTTCAGCTGGCCTTTGCCAAGAGCGTTGACCCCATTGTTCCCCAGGAAGTGAGTATCACCCGCATGGCAGTGACCAATGAGAAAGATCTTGAAAAAGAGCGCACCATGGGCCGCAAGCATATTGTGCCCTATGGACTGTATGTGGGCCACGGATTTGTTTCCGCTCCTCTGGCCGGAAAAACTGATTTTTCCGATGAAGATCTGGACTTGTTGTGGGATGCCCTCATCAATATGTTTGAACATGATCGCTCAGCGGCTCGAGGTCTCATGAGCAGCAGGAGGCTTATCGTTTTCAAGCATGAGAACAAGTTCGGCAATGCCCCGGCGCACAAGCTTTTTGATCTGGTACAGGTCAAGCGATCCGAAGGGTCCACTGGTCCGGCCAGATCTTTTGCCGATTATACAGTGACCGTTGGGCAGGCCCCGGCCGGTATCGAGGTTATTGAAAAACTATAACTCAATTCCATGGCGTTGCGGTGATATTGTTCACTGCAGCGCCATCCATATCTTTTGAAATGAGTCGGGAGAATAACTTTGCAAGTCTACTGGGTTTGTTACAGAACATAACGGGATGATCAATGGTTTCTAAACAGGGAAAACTCATCGTATATCAGGCAGATGATGGAACGGCGACCGTTGATGTTCGTCTCGAGGGTGAGACTGTCTGGCTTTCGTTGGGACAGCTGGCGGAATTATTTGGAAGAGATCAGTCAGTAATTTCAAGGCATCTTCGGAATATATTCAAAATCGGAGAACTGAATCGTTCAGCAGTTGTTGCAAAAAATGCAACAACTGCCGCCGATGGCAAAACGTATCAGGTTGATTATTACAATCTTGATGTTATTATTTCAGTTGGTTATCGAGTAAACTCGATCCGCGGCACCCAGTTTCGTATCTGGGCCACATCGGTTTTGAAAGACCACCTGGTTAAAGGATATACGCTCAATCGGAAACGGCTCGCAGAAAAAGGTCTTGTTGAAGCCAGGCAGATGCTGGAGTTGATCGGCACTACCTTGGATCGTCATGACATGGTCAATGACGAAGGCAGGGCGGTTCTTGATATCGTAAATGATTACGCCCGAACCTGGCGCCTTTTATGGCAGTATGACGAAGAATCCTTGCCGGTCCCCAAAGAGACAATACCGCCCAGAAAGTTTTTGAAGCTGAAGGAAACCCGCTCTGCCATTGCATCATTGAAAGCTCAATTACGAGCAAAAGGTGAGGCAACAGATTTTTTCGGCAGGGAGAGGGGCGATGGACTTTCTGGAATTCTCGGTGCCATCCGGCAGAGTTTCGCAGGTCAGGACCTTTACCCCGGCGTCAGGGAAAAAGCAGCGCATCTTCTCTATTTTCTGGTCAAGGACCATCCGTTTACCGATGGCAATAAAAGGATCGCTTCGTTTCTCTTTCTCTTGTTTCTTCGTATGAATGGGGTGCTTGAGATTCAGCATCTCGATGCCAGGACACTTGTAGCCCTGACATTGATGACCGCAGCCAGTGATCCGGACAAGAAAGACCTCTTGGTGCGGTTGATTGTCAATCTTCTCGCCGAAAAATAGCGCATCATGTATCAGGAAACCGATTGTTTCCAACTTTCTGCCTTGCAGCATTATCTCTTTTGTCCCCGGCAGTGTGGCCTTATCCATCTGGAGCAGATCTGGGCGGAAAACCGCTACACTGCCGAGGGACAGCTGCTGCATTCGCGGGTCGATACTGAGCGGGTTGAAACTCGGGGGGATCGGAGGATTGTTTCCTGTCTGCTGATCAGGTCCCTGCGGCTCGGGATTTCCGGGAAGGCTGATATCGTGGAATTCTACAAACGGGATGGGGTATGGGTCCCTTTTCCAGTGGAGTACAAGCGGGGGAGGCCCAAGGCGAATGACTCCGATCGGGTTCAGCTATGCGCCCAGGCTATGTGTCTTGAAGAAATGTTGGATGTGGAGGTGCCGTGTGGTGCCCTTTTCTACGGGAAACGTAGGCGTCGACAGGAGGTGGCGTTTGATCGTGCCCTTCGGATTTCGACAGAAGACACTGCCGGGGCTATTCATGATATGTTGACCAAGGGAGTGACGCCTTCGGCCAAGAGGACCAAAAAGTGCGAGGCCTGTTCTTTGAGAGAAATCTGTATACCGGAGAAAACAGGGGCCAGTCACTCGGCATCCCGATATCTTTCTTCAGTGCTTTCGGCTGAGCCTTTTTGAATGCTGCCGGGTGAGCTGTCTGATAGTCTTCCAGACGTGGATTGAAAACATGAAAAAACATCTCAACACATTGTTCATCACCACCCAGGGGACCTACCTCGCCAAGGAAGGAGAATGTGTTCTCGTCCGGGTGGATCAAAAGACCATGGCCAGGATTCCGGTACATACCCTCAGAGGGATCGTCTGCTTTGGGCAGGTCTCCTACAGTCCCTATCTTTTGGGGCATTGTGCCAAAAACAATGTTTCCATCTCTCATCTGACGGAATATGGAAAATTTCTGGCCACAATGCAGGGACCTGTTTCTGGAAATGTACTCTTGCGCAGGGAGCAATACAGAAAGGCTGATGATCCGGATGCCTGCGGGATTATTGCAAAAGGTGTTCTTGTCGGAAAAATCGCCAACTGCAGGACGGTGTTGCTGCGTGACGTACGGGATCATGGGGACAAGGGAAACGGGGAAATCTTGCGTGAGGGTGCCGAGCAATTGACTGCATCCATGCAGCGTCTGAAATGGGCGGACAATGTTGAGTCACTGCGTGGCATCGAGGGGGAAGCGGCAAACACATATTTTAGCGTCTTCAATAGCCTGATAACATCAAATGAAGTTTGTTTTTCTTTTACCGGGCGCAATCGACGTCCACCTCTTGATCCCATCAATTGTTTGCTGTCATTTTTGTACTCGCTGCTTGTCCATGATGTACGCAGTGCTCTCGAGTGTGTCGGGCTCGATCCGGCTGTAGGGTATCTGCATAAGGACAGACCTGGAAGACCGAGCCTTGCGCTGGATCTCATGGAAGAATTCCGTCCCTTTTTTGCGGATCGACTTGCCCTGACCTTGATCAACAGAGGACAAATTACTCCGAAGGATTTCAAGTTGACAGAAAGTGGGGCTGTTCATTTGAGTGACGAAGCCCGCAAAACACTTCTTGTAGCCTATCAGAACAGAAAACAAGAGGAGGTGACCCACCCTTATCTCAAGGAAAAAATGACCATAGGAATGTTGTGGCATGTACAGGCTCTCCTTTTGGCGCGTCATATCAGGGGTGATCTTGATGCGTACCCACCTTTTGTCTGGAAGTAGGAGGATGAGCCGATGATGGTACTTGTAAGCTATGATGTCTCTCTCAAAGATGCTCAAGGTCCAAGGCGATTACGCCGTATCGCCAAGGTTTGTACAAACTATGGCCAAAGAGTTCAGTATTCGGTGTTTGAATGCATTGTCGATCCAGCGCAATGGGTCAACTTGAAGGCCCAATTGATTCGTGAAATGGATGAAGAAGCGGATAGTCTTCGGTTTTATTTTCTGGGGGCTAATTGGCAAAATCGAGTTGAGCACATAGGAGCCAAGCCCGGAATTGACCAATTTGGCCCCCTTGTTTTGTAGTCCGCGAACCTCGAGATGGCATGGTTTTCTGGAGAGGTTCGCGGTGTTTTTTTTGTTCTTTTTTTCAGTAGGTTGCAGATTTTTTTGAGTGTATCACGTATTTTTTTGCTGTTGCTGTTCTTTGTTCGCGGAACAACATCTCGGAATCAACGTCAGATGTGGGTTTCCGGGCAAACAGTCGCCCCTCACGCAGGGGCGTGGATTGAAACACCTTGTCGCGCATGCCCTTGATGTACGCGGCGGGTCGCCCCTCACGCAGGGGCGTGGATTGAAACACCTTCGTGCTGAACCTTGGCGTAGTATGTAACTGTCGCCCCTCACGCAGGGGCGTGGATTGAAACTTGGTTTCCAGGTCGGGCAGGCTGGCCATTGTTTGTCGCCCCTCACGCAGGGGCGTGGATTGAAACCAGCAGCCGTATCGATTTGGCCGCGGTCACCAGGTCGCCCCTCACGCAGGGGCGTGGATTGAAACGATCTCTCTGATCGCATCCTGCATTGCGCTGTGTGTCGCCCCTCACGCAGGGGCGTGGATTGAAACAAATCCCTGATAAACACCGGGGGTCAACACGCCTGTCGCCCCTCACGCAGGGGCGTGGATTGAAACACCTTCGCGCCCGCCCCTTCCCCGATGGACGGGAGTCGCCCCTCACGCAGGGGCGTGGATTGAAACTTTTGTAAAACAAAAATCCCGCCTTCGTGTTAGAAAGTCGCCCCTCACGCAGGGGCGTGGATTGAAACAAAGCCCATTGGCCCTCCCTTCATTGTGCCCGGTGTCGCCCCTCACGCAGGGGCGTGGATTGAAACCCGCATCAGGGTGGCGTATGGCTTGCCGACCCGGTCGCCCCTCACGCAGGGGCGTGGATTGAAACCCTGACCTGCCCGTCTTTGCCCTGGAACACGGACGTCGCCCCTCACGCAGGGGCGTGGATTGAAACATGACAACCTGCAAGGCTTCGTTTCGCCTCACAGGTCGCCCCTCACGCAGGGGCGTGGATTGAAACAAGGGATGCAGTGCGTCTTGCATGTCCCAATAGGTCGCCCCTCACGCAGGGGCGTGGATTGAAACGATGATGTGTACGTGGCATTCCTTGCTTTGCAGGTCGCCCCTCACGCAGGGGCGTGGATTGAAACTTCGTAGATCGTCTGTTTTGCCAAAAAATACCCTGTCGCCCCTCACGCAGGGGCGTGGATTGAAACATCGATCAGTCCTACGCCTGCCGCAAAGGCGGCGGTCGCCCCTCACGCAGGGGCGTGGATTGAAACCTTGAAATCAGACCAAACGGAAAGCGTTATTGGGTCGCCCCTCACGCAGGGGCGTGGATTGAAACAGAAATGCAGTCAATAATTTATTACAAAAAAGCCAGTCGCCCCTCACGCAGGGGCGTGGATTGAAACTTGCACAGCTCGATGGGGGTTTCGTCCCCGGTCAGGTCGCCCCTCACGCAGGGGCGTGGATTGAAACCGTCTCGCGGGACCGGCGGCAAGAACCACAACATGTCGCCCCTCACGCAGGGGCGTGGATTGAAACCGATACCACCATCCTGCGCATGCACGCCGCGATTGTCGCCCCTCACGCAGGGGCGTGGATTGAAACTAACTTCGGGCGTTTTGAGTACATAAGACATTGCGTCGCCCCTCACGCAGGGGCGTGGATTGAAACGATAAAATTGCTCATTGGATTTTTCGGGGTAAAGTCGCCCCTCACGCAGGGGCGTGGATTGAAACCAGGGACAAAAACGTGCCCCCGGGGATGACCACCACGTCGCCCCTCACGCAGGGGCGTGGATTGAAACATGTCTTTTTCCTCACAAACACGGGCAATACTGCGTCGCCCCTCACGCAGGGGCGTGGATTGAAACTTTAGCAACTGGTTATTCTTTTTATAAATCTGGATGTCGCCCCTCACGCAGGGGCGTGGATTGAAACACCCAACACAGCATGGAAACAATCTATGACTATCGTCGCCCCTCACGCAGGGGCGTGGATTGAAACCAAGGAAAAATTCGGCCGCGAGATTACGGTGATCGTCGCCCCTCACGCAGGGGCGTGGATTGAAACGGCAACGACTGTCCGGGCGCACAGAACGCGTCTGTCGCCCCTCACGCAGGGGCGTGGATTGAAACAACCCAGATCCTCTTGGAAAGAAGCCTTACTACAGTCGCCCCTCACGCAGGGGCGTGGATTGAAACAGCTCCGAGGCAGACACCAAGAGCGGCATCCCCAAAGTCGCCCCTCACGCAGGGGCGTGGATTGAAACTCGATGATGATGAACAACGCCACGAGAGGGATCAGTCGCCCCTCACGCAGGGGCGTGGATTGAAACCTCTTCCGAAAGAGAACAACGAGAGAATGCTTGAGGTCGCCCCTCACGCAGGGGCGTGGATTGAAACTACGCGACCACGGCCTGGAGGACGACAATGCCGAAGTCGCCCCTCACGCAGGGGCGTGGATTGAAACCTCGGAGTGAAAGAAAGCGTTGATGCGATATGCAAGTCGCCCCTCACGCAGGGGCGTGGATTGAAACAATTTGTGAAACGCAAAACGAGAATGCCCCCGTGTCGCCCCTCACGCAGGGGCGTGGATTGAAACAACAGGAGTCGTCATGGATCCAGCAGCCAAGGATGAGTCGCCCCTCACGCAGGGGCGTGGATTGAAACTCCATGAGGGTAGAGGGGACAGGCAAACTATGCTGTCATCCGGGGTTTAGTCTGAGTAGTTGCGTAGTTTGTCTGTCCACAATTCTTATTGGTCTGGCTACTTTTCTCAGGCTTGCTTGACATTTCATGCGGTGGTGCTAGCTTGATTTATGAAAATAATAGGTAAGGAGGCACTATGGACGTCATCAAGATTGTGGGGAGTAGTGGTCAAATTTCTCTGGGAAAAAAATATGCCGGCAAGGCAGTCATGGTCAGTGAAGTCGATCCCGGGGTCTGGACGGTCAAATTGGGGCGCTTCATTCCGGACAACGAACAATGGCTTCACGCCTCTTCTACAGAGAGTGAAATCGACCAGGCCATTGGCTGGGCTGAGGAGCATCCTGCTCACGAGTCCGATATCGACGTTCTGGAGGAAAAAATGTCATGACCTCTGATGCGAATGAACAGTTAGTCTTGTTGGATCTGAACAACCCGGTTTTTCAGCGTTCCCTGTTCCAATTAGCCAAGAATGACCAGCGTAGTGTCCTGAATACGCTCCGCAAGATATCCAGGATGACATGGCCGCAGGTCTATGCCAACCAGGGACTTAAATGGGAACTGATTTTTTCGAAAAAAGGTCCGGCAGGCTCCAGGCTTTACACTTTTCGCATCGGTAAGGGGTTCAGGGGAGTGGCATTTCGTGAGGGTGAATTTTTGAGAATTTTGTCCCTGCACCCGGATCATGATTCTGCGTACAAGCACAATTAAGGAGAGTTGTAGAGGGGACAGACAAACTATGCTGGCTCTCTTCGGCACTTCATGCTACCTCAATTCCAATTTATCAATTCCGCATTTCTCCCCATCCATTTCCAGAACCCGGAGGTCGTCATGCCCCGTATTCCCCGGCTTCTCGTGTCCGAGTTACCGACTGTCTACCACGTCATTTCCCGTACTGCTTTGCCAGGACTTCCCTTTGACGGTTCTGACAAGGATCGGTTGCAGTGGTTGATCCATCACTTTTCCCGGATCTATTTCACCGAGATCCTGGGGTTTTGTCTCATGGACAACCATTTCCATCTCCTGGTGCGTATGTTTCCCGAGAATCACGCTGACGAGTTTTCCCTGCGTGAGCGGTTCAAGCTTGCCCATGGCGCCAAGGCCGTGTTCTCGCCGCAAAAAATTCCGGATTTGCGATTGAAGTGGAGCTCTCTGTCGGAGTTCGTCAAGGAGATCAAGCAGAGCTTTTCCCGGTATTACAACAAAAAGAATGGGCGCAGAGGGTATCTGTGGGGCGAGAGGTTTAAGAGTGTCATCGTTCAGGACGGCCGGACCCTGGTCAATTGTCTGGCGTATATCGATCTCAATCCTGTGCGGGCGAACATTGTTAAACGGCCCGAGGACTATCGCTGGTCGTCACTGGGGTACCATTTGCAGACCCGCAATCGAGGCGATTTTTTGAGTCTGGATCTGGGCATGGCCGAGTGGGGCGTGAAGCCGGACGAGCGGCTGCAGAGGTACCGGGAATTCGTCTACGAAACCGGGGCACTGGATACGGGCAAGGGGGCCCGGCTGGATCCGGCTTTGGTCAAGAAGGAGCGCAGCAAGGGGTACAAGCTGACCACCGCCGACCGGCTCCGATGCCGGACCCGGTATTTCACGGACTCGGGGATCATCGGCACCCGGGAATTCGTTGCCCGCAATTCCAAACGGTTCCATGACCACTTTGCCTGTAAACATGAAAAGATCCCGCGTAAGGTGGAAGGGCTGGAGGGGATGTTTTCTCTGAAGCGTCTCTCCAACGCCTGATTGAAATCGGTTTCGTTACAATTTTGTTCCTGGGTCCCATGTGCGATCATGCGATTGCGCATGGATTTGTGCGTTCAAAATTCGACAGGGTGATGGAAAAATCGTTTGATCTGGTAGGATAAACGGATTGCGGGTCATGGATGTGAAACCAATCTGTCTTCAGAGTTAAACATGTGGTCGGCGGTGAGCCCATATCCAGAGTTCTGTCTGGGTAGTTGCATAGTTTGCCTGTCCCCAATCTTGCCTTGTATAGTTTGCCTGTCCCCAATCCCCAAGCTTGCCCATTAATACGAGCACGCAGCATAGGGGACAAGATCGCAAGCTCTTGTATGCCTGGTTGGCAAAAAATCAGGTGGTGGCAGGCAGGGACTCCCTATCCGCGATGATGACAGCAAGAAGGGCTTTTGCTTCATCGGTATATAATTGGATTTTCGAATAATCCGTCGGCAGATTCAGCCGCTGCATGAGCATCGCGTCCTTGTCATCCCACAGGGGGAGCATGCCTGCGAGGAAAAAGCCGTTTTTTCTGGCTGCATCAACGGCGTAGGACACTCCAGGACGTGTTAGGGGCAGGACCAGTTGATAGACATGCCTTTCCGGATAGTCATGGATCATGCGTTCCAGGTGCTCGCTAAGATCGATTCCCGGTTCGTGAACGGTCATCTTGATAAGGGAAGCGTGGTCCATGGACTGGACCGTGCATGTAGAAGTCTGCGCCGGGTCGCCGTCTTCAAGAATGTTTCGGGACAATTCCCCGGAGGTATATATTTTCCGGAACGTTTCGGCGTAACGGACAGGCAGGTAGACGGCGTGAGGGATGTCGCGATAGACAATGACCCCGTCCAGCAGCGAGATACGGTCACCCCCCTTGTCCACGCCTCCCTCGGGCCGAGGCGGCATGGCTTCAATTTCCAGGCCGCTGGCTATGGTATTGTATTTGACGCCCATCTTCTGGGTGATGAGGTGATCGCAGACCTGTTGTCCGAACATGGCATTCAGTTCCAGATGCGGAGGCGGGGTGGTATGGATCCTTTTCGTCATGCGCATGGCGAGCGTGGTATTTCGATAGGAAGGCAAAACAATCCACGAACCGGCTTCCATGATGTGCTTTCCGGGAGGGTTGCGGAACAGGGCGTATAACCCGACAATGTCTCCGGTCTCGGTGCGTCCGACCACGAGATGCGTTTCTTTGCGCTGCGCCGCCGCTGCAATCTCTTTTGGATTGTAGACATAGTCCACCGGAAAGTTTTCCCCGTAGGCCGCGTAATAGAGTTCGGCAACGCCCTGGGCGTCTTCCGGCCGGAAATCGTCGACCAGAAATTTCTGGCCGGGTCTGATTGTTTTTCCTGAATTTTTGAGCAGGGACAGATTGTCTTTTCGCGTACTCATGGGATCAATTCCTTGTGTGCTTTCATTGGACGTCTGGGAACGTTGCATTATCGGTCAGGAGATTGTTTGGCCCGTCGCGCCTCGATCATCTTTTGCATCTCCTGGAGAATTGCTTCTGCTTCGTCTTCGAGGTGCGGTCCTTGGACAATCATGGGGGTACTCATAAGAAGCGCACAATCGTGGCTGGAGATAAGTGTCCTGGGCCATGTTCCGTATCGGTTGGCAACTGCGTACAGGCGGTCGGCGCTGAGACCGTAGACGACCCGACCGATGCCTGCCTTGAACATAGTGAACATGCACATGGCGCATGGCTCCATGCTTGAATACAAGGTAGAAGCGGCCCTGAACGCCGGGTCGTTGTAATACTTGTGGCAGAATCTTGAGGCGAGCAGCGATTCCGCATGTTTTGTATGATCCCGCATGGCAAGGGCCGTGTTTTCCTGGGTCATGATCACGGCGCTGTCCGGACCGGCTATGACAGCGCCGAATGGACCTTCGCCGGACTGGACCGATATTCTGGTGATCTCCATGGCCTGGCGAAGATTGTCCACGTCCGATGCCGAAAGAGGGGGGATGTTCGATTGGTCTGACGATGCGTGGCTCATCTGTTGCAGCCTTTAGTCCCTTACTCGTGAAAGTCTGCCATAAAAAACAAGAAAATTTTATAACCGCTTGAACTTAAAACTTAAAACCTAAAACATAAAACAGCGGCTTGGCCGCATTGGCTTATATGTTTGTTTGAAATATTTTGTACCTGAAACAGGGACGTTGTCCAGATATGTCTTGCTGGAGATCGCAGCAGATTTGTTCTTGTCCGGGTTCCTGAAATATCCTGGTCGGTTTGCCGTGTTCTGTTTGCCTCCATGATTCAGTTCGGGTAGCAATGCGTGAACAATGCATATGTATGGCGAGCAGAGGGGCGTTGACATGATTTTCGATCAATCCGTTTCCATAACCATTCCAGCTGACCCGGCCTGGGTTCCGCTGGCACAGGCCGCGGCCGAGAACGGGGCAAGGGTTTTCGACTTGGCTCCGGCCAAGATGCTCCGATTAACCATGGGGGTGGAGGAATTGCTGCTCCACCTGGCAGGCACACTTCCCGGCAGAGAGATATCCATCACGATCCGGGGAAAGAGTACCTTTGTGGCCGTTGAAGCCGAGTTCGAATCCGTAGGAACGGATTTGTCGCCGTTGAACATAACGGCCTCTGTAGGTGTCGGCGAGCATGACATGTCCGCTGCCATGCCCCTGCTGCTGGCCTCGAGAATGACGGACGGTTTTCACGTCGAACGGCTCAAGGGAAAGACGAGAATCTCGTTGACGGTGGATCGTGTCTATCCCGAGACGGAGGTTCCCCCGGCTGTGCGGCGTGACGTTCGCGGTGAACTATCTATCGTCCATGCATCGGAGCCGGCCATGATACTGGAGGTCTGCGCTGCCACACGTGGGCTTTATCCCGTCCATCAAATACCCGTCTGGTTCAAGACGCCCGGCAAGGTCGCCGACATGGTTGCCGCCGGAGAAATCAACATGCTTTTTGCTGTGGATGCTTCAGACGCCATCTGCGGTATGATCTGCTGGGAAACCCCTTCCGAGGGAAGCGCTGCCTTTTTCGGGCCCTATTCGTTTGCCGTTGACAAGGCCGTTTCAGGGTGTCTCGTGGAAGAAATGATCATGGCCTTGGGCCGGACTTCGGCAAAGATCGTTTTCAGCAATATCGCCACGGAGGATATGTCGCAGCACGGCTTTGAACGGCTGGGAGAGGTCAACTACCACGCGGTCGATGGTGCCGGCGTCTTTGTCCTACCGGTCTGGTTTCGGCAGTTGCGGGAGGATTTCGGGGCCTCGGTGTGGGCGCATGGTGATCTTATCCCCTATCTTGAAAAAAAGTACGACGAGCACGTGCTGATGCGCACCATTCGGCTCACGGCGGATATGGGTGAGCGGGTTGCCGATGCGTCGGTGTTTTCAACCCGGTTGTCACGGGAGTTGAGCGAGGTTGTGCTAAGGCCCATGCTCAACGGGAACGATAACGCCGTTAATCTGAAACGCCATGTAGAAACATTGCGCACGGAGGGGTTCAAGAACATTTTCTTTTTTATCGATCTTTCTTTGGGATGGCAGGCCGCATTGGGCGCTGATCTTCTGGCCAACAATTTCATCCCGGCATTGCTGCTGCCTCATGGCGGTCAATCCGATGTGGTGATCTTTCAATATGTCGAACCTTCCGCTTGATCGGCTCGTTCCGAGTCACATCCGTGTTTTCGAGCCGTATTACCCGAGTCCTCCGGACCAGGAGTTGATGCGCTTGTATCGGCTGGACCATCTGCATCGGCTGAACAACAACGAAAACGTTCTTGGTCCGCCTCCAGCCGTGAGAACGATGATGCAGAGAGTCCAGGCGGGCATCATCCCGGTCTATCCCAACGGGGACAGCCGTGACCTCAGGCACATCCTCGCCGATACATTCGCCAAGAGTCCGGACCAGTTCCTGGTCGGAAACGGTTCGTGTGAACTCATCTCCTGCGTTGTCAAAGCCTTTTGTGAAGCGGGCGACAATATTGTCACTGCGGACAGAACCTTTGCTGTCTATGAATGGGTGGCCGAATTCTCCGGTCTGGATGCCCGTCTGGTCCCATTGAAAGCGTACGGTTTCGATCCAGAGGCCATGCTTGCCGCCAGGGATGACAGGACCAAGATCATATTCCTCTGCAATCCGAACAACCCCACGGGCATATACTGGGATCAGGAGACGATGACGCGTTTCCTCGACAGGGTGGGAGGCGAGCAGATCGTGGTTCTGGACGAGGCGTATTTCGAATATGTGGACAAGGCCGACTATCCCGATGGGATGCAGTTGCTTGAAACCTACCCGAATCTCATCGTGTTCAGGACGTTTTCCAAGATGTACGCCCTTGCAGCGCTGCGCGTAGGTCTGCTCTGTGCGTCGGAGGAGTTGGTGGATATCGTGCGGCGAGCTCATGTGGCCTATTCAGTGAACACGCTCGGGCAACTTGCCGCAGCCGAGGCCCTTGGCGATGATACTGATTTTGTGGCCGAGACCCGGGCCATGGTGGTCCGTGGCAAGCAGATGCTGACTGCGCTGTTCTCTGAAATGGGATTTGAGTACATCGTCGGGGAAGGGAACTACATGATGGTCAAAACGCCCATGTCAGATACCTTGCTGCACCGCAAACTCCTGTGCAAGGGGCTCATGGTCCGCACCATGACGGGATTTCGTTTTCCCAACTGGATCAGGGTCAGTCTGGTGCAGGATGTCGTGATGGAAGAATTCTGCGCGGCATTTCAAGCTGTCTTTCAAAAAGGATAATCCTTCCCTATGGTGCAGGCCTCCCCTGATTCGAACAGGATATACACCTATCCCTTTGTTGCCTTATGTTTCGTGGCCTTTTTCGGTTTCGGCACTATCGCCGTGTTTTACAATTTCTACAGCTACCTGGGAGATCTCGGCATTTCGCCGTGCTGGCGTGCCTGGCTGCTGGCCCTGCAGCCCCTTGCCGCCTTTGTCCTGCGACCCATCGTCAGCCCGTGGCTCAATGGCTCCAACGGTGTGGATATCATCTGTGCCAGCCTTGTCCTGACCGGGATCGTGTTTCTGCTGTATCCCCTGGCCACAGGGGTGACGGCAATGTTTACAATCAGGGCGCTTCATGGCGTGGCTTTCGTCTTTCTGGTTTCAGCCAGCCTGGCGGTTCTGGTGGAATTGATTCCCCCGGCCAAAAGCGGCGCCATGTTCGGCATCTTCACCCTGAATACGCTTATCCCGTTCGCGGCCATTCCCCCGCTCATCGGGTGGGTGCTTCCTCATGTGGACAACATGGGGACAATCTATTCATGGTCAGCAGTCATTGTCGTGCCTGCACTGCTGGTGATGCTCCCCCTGCGAAATCGTTGCCAAAAGGAGGCGGCATCGCGGCCGGTTGTCGGGCGACCGTCATGGAGGCAGATGCGAGAAAATCTTGCGACTCCGGGATTTGGCATGATCATGATCGCGAATTTTTTCACCTTTATGACGTCCACGCTGTTGTTTTATTTTATGAACGATTACGGAAGGATGATAGAGCTGAGTAATCCCGGCTATTTTTTCTCGGTATCTCTGGGCGGAACCATTATCCTGCGCCTGGTGGGTAATGCGATTTTTGACAGGTTCAATCAGCGCAGGCTTCTTGTGGGCTCACTTCTTGTCCTGGCAGTGAGCTGTTGTGTTTTTATCGTGGCAAAAACGCCTCTGCTCTTTCTTCTGGCCGCTTTTGTGTATGGCGGATCATTGGGATTTGCGTTTCCGCTTTTGCAGTCGGTCATGTTCAGGATCTCGCCCCCGGCAATGCGGGGGGTGAATGCCAATCTGATGCTGACGGCCACGGATGCAGCCTATTTCGCAGGGCCGTTTGTGGGTGGGATTATGCTCTCGGCCGGAGTCCCCTTCTGGGGGCTGTTTGGGGTGGCGACAGGGCAGAGCGTCATGGCAATGGCGTGCATCCTGGTCGTGTGTATGCCGAAGGAACAGAATTTTAGGTCGTCCAATTCGTGCTGAGGGGAAAACGCTTTGTAAACAAAGAGGACCGTCCAAGGTACTTTTGCTTTTATGCAAGTACCTGAAATATAAGGCTGGCTCACACTTGTCCTGGCATTGAGAGGTACACTGCTGGCCAATGCCACGCGTATCTGGTAGGTGTGGAGCCTCCCTGTGAAGGGAAAGAGATTGTTCCGCCCGTGTGGGCGCGGAGAAAAGGGCGAGGCGGGAGTTCGTGTCAGGGTCGGGCATTGAAGTCGTTCCTGACCATTCAGCGTTATCTATAGAGCATATGTCGAGGGGTGATTATGAGCTTGAAGGAGTATTTTGAAAGTACGACAGGTGTTGGAATACTATCCACATCGGACGGGTCGGGAGCGGTTAACGCCGCAGTGTATTCAAGGCCCCATGTCATGGATGACGGTTCGATCGCCTTGATCATGAACAGCAAACTCAGCCATAACAATGTTCAGGAAAACCCCAGGGCCCATTATCTTTTCATGGAGGACGGACCCGGCTTTCAGGGAAAACGCCTTTCTCTGACCATGCTGCGTGAAGAGGAGAACAGTGATCTTTTGTTCGAGATGTGCAGGCGCTGCTACCCCAGTGAACTGGAACCGAAAGGAAAAATTCGATATCTTGTTTACTTTCGGGTCGATAAGGAGCTGCCGCTGATCGGGACCAACGCGTAAGTGAAAACTGCCTCCGGATTGTGTCAATCCGGAGGCAGTTTCGGTTGAACGAGGGCTGCGTAATGTCCCCATGAAACAGGCAGGTATCGTCAGAGCTGCCTGTACGTAGATATGAATGGATCTAAAGAAACAGCTTCCACTCGATGACGATTGGCTTATCTTTCATGGTCCGTGCACCCGGATTGGGGTTTCATCCAGCGGGCAACCATCTTGCTGATTTTGATTGTCAGGATACCTATTTCCGCGGCCTTGAGAACCTTGAAGGCAGGGCTTGTGAGCAGCAGAAACGTTGAACGCTGCAGGTCGGCCCTGGCAACTAGCAGGCGTTTTTGTTCTTCGATGTCACGCAGTTTGTGGTGATTGCTCATGTCTTGGAGATATCCTTGTTGAGTGCCGAGAGGGTTGCCTCGAAGGGTTTATGACGGCAAGCGAGTCGTTGCACACCAACAAACGATCCAACCGCTGCGGCAATAAACGCCGCGACGATGAGGGAAGCAGCGAGAACTCGATATGCCGGCGGCGTGAGATAGACAATCAGCATGCCGAGTCCGATAAGACCTGTCACCCCGAGCAATGCTCCAACAATGACAAGCACAATCTGTCGTGCCACCCGAATCTTCTCCTCGTGCAATTCCAGGATGAGCAGCTCGAACCGATTCTGGAGAATCTGCAAAAATAATTTTGGTGCCCGTTCAATCATTGTGTTCCTTATCTGCACAAGCAGCCTTATTTGCGACCAAAGATGAATCCCAAAAGGACTCCAATGCCAAAACTGATACCCATCGTCTTGTAGGGATTGTTTCGTACCTGCTGGTCAAATACGTGGAGTTGTTCCTCGGCCTTGTCGCCGACAGCGGAAATATCCGATTCAAACCGGTCCTTCACCGCCTTCAGGCTTTCCTCCACCTGGGCTCGTGCGGATTTGGCCGCTTTGTCCGAGACATCCGCAGTAGAGTTGAGTAAGTCCTTGGTGTCCGCCATCAGCTGCTTCAGATCGTCTTGCAGGCTCTGTTTTCTCTTTTGCACGTCACTCATATTCTTCCTCCTGTGCGGTCAGGCCGCGTTGATACATACTGAATACGTGGATCGACTGCTCCATGGAGCACCTGTAAGGAGCATCATGGACTTGCGATCTTTTCATACCTCCACTTCATCTCCAAACCAACGGAAAGCCATCTCATGGAACATACAAGCCGTCTGATCACACATATCGAGGCCATTGCCGCTGGGGATTACTCCAATGACATCATGGAGCTGACCAAGGACGAGCACCCCGAGATCATCCGCCGAATTGCCGAAGCCGTGGGCATGATGATGGTCCGCATCGAGGCCAGAGAGATGCGCCTTGAGCAATTGTACGCAGAGATCAAACAAAACAGTCTGTGTACGGTCCAAAGCATTGCCGATGCCCTGGGCACCCGTGACTCCTATACCCGGGGCCATGGTCAGAGGGTCGGCGATATGGCCGCTCGTACGGCCCTCCGGGCAGGCCTTTGCGACGCCGATGTGGAATCCATACGGCTGGCAGGTATCTTACACGATATCGGCAAAATCGGATTCACCGATGATATTTTCAGCAACGAAGATACCCGCCCCAACGATACCATGATGGAACGTATCCGCAAGCATCCCACCTGGGGCCACGACATCCTGGCAAACCTCAATTTTCTGGGCGATGTTCCCGAACTCGTCTTTTGTCACCACGAACGACTCGACGGCCAGGGCTATCCCCGAGGGCTCAAGGGGGATGAGATTCCTCGTGCGGCTCGGTTTATCAGCGTTGCCGATTGCTATGACGCCATCACCACCCAGCGATGCTACCAGGATGCCCGGACCCAGGCAGAGGCCTGCGCCATCCTTGAAGAACTGGCAGGCCCAAGCCTTGATCCTGATATCGTAACCCTATTTATCACCGAACTGGACAACCCATCCCTGCCGGAATCTTCCTTTTCGGAGAAAACCATATATACGCCATGATTGGTTTGCGGGCAGAATGATAGCCTGGGTACGTGGCTAAGCGCCAAGGCCCAGTCCCGTCCGCTTGGCGCTGATGCGGGCATCGATGAGTTCGGCAGCCTTGTACGGATCGGGTTCCACGGCAAAGCATGCCCCTACGACGTCGTCCAGGCCGCCCAGGGCCAGATTGGTGACTGTTTCCGAACCGGTGATGTTCGGGGGCAGGCCAAGATGGGTGTAGATCCCCGAGGCGACGGCGAAGAGGCCGATGGCGGCTGCCTTTTCAGAATACCATTCCGGGGCGCTGGCAGCCACGGGCAGGTCGGAGATGTCCACACCCAGGGCATTGGCCAGCACACCGCAGAGATGCAGGATGCGTGAGTTGTCCACGCAGGAGCCTACATGCAAAACCGGCGGAATGCCCAGAGCGGTGCAGACGGCTTTGAGTCCCTCCCCGGCCTGATTCGCGGCCTCCGGCATCATCAGTCCGGCCTTGCCCATGGCCACAGTTGCGCAGCCCGTGACCAGAACCAGAATATCTTTTTTGATCAGTTCCCTGGCCAAGATCGTGTGCACGTAGTCATGCTTGAGTTTGGGATTGTTGCAGCCCACAATGCCCACGGCCCCGCGAATCTGCCCCGACTTGATGGCATCGACGAGGGGATCGGGGGTGCCGCCCAGAGCGCCCAGGATGGCCTCGTTGGAAAAGCCGGTCATCAGTTCGACCGGCCCCTGGGGAATGTCCACACGGGTCTGATCGCGGTTGCGGTAGTTTTCGATGGCCATGCGTATCAGTTTGCGGGCCTGATTCTTGGCATTGGTGGGGTTGAATTCTACATGTTCTGCACCGGTGAATCGGGCCTTGTCCGAGGTGGATACAAATTTGGTGTGATAGCAGTCGGCCACCTGCACCAGACTGGGCATGATGCATTGATAATCCACCAGGATAAGTTCCACCGCACCGGTGATGATGGCCAGTTCGGTCATTAAATGGTTGCCGGCCAGGGGAATGCCTTGCCGCATGAGTACCTCGTTGCCCGTACAGCAAAGGCCTGCCACGTTGATGCCGGCGGCCCCGGTCGCCTCTGCCTCCTTTTTGATTTCCGGATCGTTGACCGCATCCAGAATCATTTCCGAGACAATGGGGGAGTGGCCGTGGACAAGGATGTTGATCTGGTCTGTCTTGAGAACGCCCAGATTGACCTGGCCCACCTTGGGCGTGGGCGTGCCGAAAATGATGTCCGAGAGTTCCGTGCCGATCATGGACCCGCCCCAACCATCGCCCAGACAGAGTCGGGCCGAGTGCAGACAGAGACTGACCGCGTCGGAGTCAACCCCCATGTGGGTGCGGTGCATCATTTCCACGATATCGCGGTCAATGCCTCGCGGCGTGATGCCCACCTTCGCCCAGAGGTCTTTGCGTTTTTGGGGCACCCGAGACATGAATCCCAGGTTGTCATGCAGAAAACCAAAGTCCTGGATCATGGCCTCGGCCACGGCCAAAGCCAGCTCCTGGACGCTTTTTCCCTCAGCCTGCACGTTGATCTCTTCGGCGATACGTCTGAGTTTGGCATCGTCTCGGATTGTATAGTCCGTGGTCTTGCCCTTGCCGATGGCATGCAGGGTTTCCACCAGATCCCGACCATGATCTGAATGGGAGGCCGCTCCCGCGGCCACAAACCGGCCAAAATTGCGGGCCACGGTCAGGTCGGCGTCCGCGCCGCAGACTCCTTTCGGCTTTTTGTCGCTGATGCGGCAGGGACCCATGACGCATTTCTGGCAGGTCAGACCTTTTTCACAGAAGGGACAATGTGGTTCCTGTTGTTCCAGGCGGTCCCAGACGGTTTCGACCCCGTCCTTATGGGCCTTGCGGATCATCTGCTTGGCATCGTCCCAGATGGTCAGATCGTCGATGGTTCGTTTGACTTTGGCCATGGCTCCTCCCTGTGGTTTGTCCTCCGGCAGGGCGCGCGGAGTAGATTCGGAATACGTGGCTTTTTCCTTTTCGTCCAGATGGTTCTGATTCTTTTATACGGATATCAGGTTTGAGGGAATATGCAAACCATGCCGGCTCTGATTGCTGGTCAGATTTAACGATGAATGAAGGGTTGCTAACCGCGTCAAATGCCGTCAAGGGGATTTGTCTGGGGGAGCGATTTATGTGCAAAAAGAAGAGAATATCTTGTAGTTATGTAACTATTCAGAAGGAGCCCCAAAGACGCAGGTTTTCTTTGATCGTCATCCCGATGTTGGTATCTCAACCGTTACAAGGCAATCTTTGGTTTTCGGCCTGAATGTTCAACCCGTTTTGTTTTCATAAACAATTGTACCGTCGCAAATGGTAAACAAAATATCCAGGTTGTAGTCTTTTTGTTGCAGATCTTCCATATCTCCAGACAGTATGACCAGGTCTGCCAGCATACCCGGTCGGATCTTTCCCAGTATTTTTCCACAGTATCCACTGGTTGCCGCTGCCGATGAATACGCATCAACCGCCTGTTCAAGCGTGACGGCCTGGTTGCGTGCTCCGTCATACCATGGTTTGCGTCGTACCGCATGGCTGATTCCTTTTCGAACGTCACTGGATACAATGGGCCAGTCGCTGCCGAATACGAGAAATGCATTGTTTTGCAGGGCATCCTGCCAGGCAAAAGAGGTATCCCACTGCTTTCGGGGTACGAGAGTATGCCACAGCGTTTTGGGAGGACGTTCGTGCAGGGGCTGCATGGACGTTACAACGTGATTCTCCCCGAAGCGTGGAATATCTTCGGGATGGCAGAGTTCGATATGTTCTATCCGGTGGTAAATTCTGTGTCCTCTTTGTTTGTCAACTTCCACATTTTCCTTCCTGGCCGTTGCAACCGCATCGAGCATCGATTTGACAGAACCATCACCGATACAATGAGCAGCAACCTGCAGTCCGAGTCTGTCGGCAAGGGGAACGAGAATATCAAGGTCCGCCTGGTGAAATTCGGGAATGCCGGGCGAGGGCTTTTGATCCAGTCGAAAGGCTGTGTCCTTTTCAATGACCCCATCCATGAAAATCTTTATGGTATCGCATCTGACCTTGGAATGAGACGCAAGGTAAGACGGCATGTCCTTTTTAATATGAGGATTGGCTCGCTGGGCATGGTGTTTGTGATGTTTGTCCTTGATGACATCACGGATATGTTCTGAAAGCAGTTTGAGGGTCGTAAGATGAGGCAGGCTGGTTGCTTCAGACGTTTTGACATCCTTCACGTGAGCGTGTCTGTCCTCTGTACTCTGGCCGAGAATTGTCAGCAGTTCGTCATGCAGCTCTTTTGCTGTGATTTCTTTGCTTCGGGCCTTGTTCAGAGCTTTGTGCGCCTTATAGGCCTTGAGAACATCTTCAACCATGTTTCGGTCTGCAACGGCAGATATGGAGGTATTCACCCGCAAAGGCAGGCGTCCCTGCTGTTCAAGCTCGAGCAGAAGCATGAGAAAGGATATGTCTTCTGCCGGCTGGGCCAGTCCCATTCTGTGAACTCCGGTAATTCCCTGCCGGCTCAGTTCACGGCATACGGCCTCGAGGTCGTCGAGCTGGTCCTCAATTGACTTGGCGAATTTTGCCTGCAGCGGACCGCAGAGAAAGTAATAGACCTCAGGCTCGCGAAATTCTCCGCTTGGTAGGTTGTCATCCCCAAGGACTATCTTTTCCTCAAGCCCCAGCTCTTCAATCAGATAGGGATATGGCGGCATTTCATGCAGAAGATCCGCCTCTTCAAGGGCCGCTGTGTTCGCCCAGGCCGTATGCAGGTCGTGGGCAAAGACAACAAGTGGTCGGTCGTCTACCAGTTCATCGAGAAAATGGCGGCATGTTTGTGTGGGAATGACAGGTTCGTCAAAATAATGCAGGCCGAAAACATAGAATGCCTCGAGTTCGGGATGTCCGCTGAGATAATCGGCGATTCGTTTTTTGAACGCATCAACATTTTCAACCTCTTCAACATCACCTGTTCCCTTCCTTTGCATCGCAACGGAAAGATGCAGGTGAGAATCCACGAATCCGGGAGCAACACTGTTGCCACGGGCATCAATGACCCGTGTTGTCGCACCTGTCATTTTTTCAATCTCATCGGACGAACCGACCCGGGTGATGAGATTGTCTGTAATGGAGATATCCTGAATGCATTTTTTGGGTCCTGTGCCCAGGCAGGCATTTGTAATAACCAGATCGGCAACTGCATCGGGATGATATTCAAGCTCAATTTCTTCGAGAGGGGTCGGGTCTGGTGGGTATCTGCTCACATCAACGGGTTTTTTGTCAGGTCCGAGCAGTTCATGATATTTTTTGACAAGTTTCTTGTATAAAATCGATTCGGAAGATTTCGGGCAATTCATGCGACCTCCTGATGTCTGTACGATGCGGATATGTTCTGCCTTTTTCCGTTTTTAAATCAAACGGACACTATCCTTCAGAGGGCTTCAGCCAGTTTTCTTCCCGCCTGTCTGGCCTGTTCGAGCAATTCTTGGTGATCACGAATGACTCCCCGGTCGAACAATCTGAGTACAGGCAGTTCGGCCACGATCTCGTACCCCAGGGCCTCCAGGGGGAGCCGCATGGCCTCGAGGGCGAATCCCATGTCCTTTTTGTCTTCCTGTTCGGCAATGGCCGCTATGACCGCCTTGCGTCCCTGCCCTGCCAGCCGGCTGGACCAGCCTCTTGGCCGGGTATTTTCAAAGTCATAAAAGCAATACATCCGATCGATGAACGCCTTGACCCAGGCCGTGACGTTGTAGTTGTGCACCGGAGAGATAAGAACCAGCCCCTTTGCCTCCAGCAACTGCGGATAGAGCAGGGTCATACCGTCCTGAAAACGGGTACAGATCTTGTCGGTGCGACATTTTTCGCATCCTACGCAGGGCTCGTATCTGTAATCCCGTAAATGTACCTCATGGCAAAACGGGCCGGCATTTTGGGCTCCGGCCAGGACTTCACTCAGCATTGTGTGGGAGTTGCCGCCTTTGCGCGGGCTCCCTTCGATTCCAAGGATCATCGATTCGCTCCTTGATTGATGTTTTCAATGATGCAGGTTTTTTTCGGATGGTATCTTACCCAAAGCAGGCATATACCCGCAACCCGGCAACGGGTTCAACGCCAACGCCCGTTCGCAGGCTCCCTCGAGGATCAGAGAACGGCACAGAGAAAGACATTTTTCCCTCTGGTTTTTTCTCTGCTCCTCGAGGCATATGTACTATGCCGGGCGTTGAGTGCAGTTTTACGTCTTTCGATTTTCTTTTTTCATGGCAGACCTTCACGAGTAAGCTACTCATCTTTTCCATGCTACCTGCAAAGAAAGGGGGGTGTCAAAGATCACACGGAGATTGCACGTCTTGATTGTCTCCACCAAGGCACATTGTGTGACGGAAACGGGACGGATTTTTTGGGGCGATGCGTGTTGGTAGTATCGAGGCTTCAAGTTCATTCAGGTTGTTTGAGAAGCAAGAAAGCCGGACAGTTGCAAGCAAACTGTCCGGCCTTCTTCGTGACAACGGGTTGAACAACCTGTTTCAGTACAGGAAGATGGACACCGCTTCTTTACTCATGCATCCGTTCCTGGTTTCGATGTACCTGCTTTTCAGGGCTCTGAATCATTGAGCCTTTGTTGTTTTCCAGTAGGTATGAAAATCCTCCATCAGGGCCTTCAGACTGGTGCCGATGTAGGAATAATTCGCATCCGGCAGATTGGCCAGGGAGACGCGGACTGTCCAGTCCGGACCGGCAAAGCCCACTCCGGGCAGCAATACGGTCTGATAGGACTCGGCCAGGTTCATGAGCAGATCAAAAGGCGTGAATGTTTCGGTCAGATATGCGGCAAATTGAGGACCGTGGAGTCGGGTGGCCAGATCACGCAGATTGATCAGGGTGTAGTATGAGGTCTGGGTCGGTCCTTGTGGTGCAGGCG
The DNA here is from genome assembly GCF_053851535.1 of Desulfoplanes sp. PS50. Taxonomy (NCBI): domain Bacteria; kingdom Pseudomonadati; phylum Thermodesulfobacteriota; class Desulfovibrionia; order Desulfovibrionales; family Desulfoplanaceae; genus Desulfoplanes; species Desulfoplanes sp. PS50. Next base: position 80,118 of record NZ_JBSPZA010000013.1, read on the forward strand.
CACCAAGGGCTGTGTAGAGCAGAGCGAGACGGTTTTTGAGCAGATTCTGGACCCCTTGCTTGTAGACACTTTTTGTGTCCAGCAGTTCGTACATGGAAAAAAGGGTCATGATCGCCTGCTGTGGAGTTGACAGACCGCCGGTATGGGCCAGAGCCACATCCCGGCTATCGATGAGCAACCGATCGATAAAAGCAAGGGCATCCGGGTTCGGTGATACGGTTTCATAGCGTTTGCGCAGGAGTTCCTTTTTATCTTTGGGCAGTTTTTGGATCATCGCATCGAAGATGTTGTCGTCCTGGACAAAGATGACCCCCAGGCGCCATCCTGTCACGCCCACGTATTTGGAATAGGAGAATACGCCGATAGTGTTTTGCGGAGCCACCTGGAGCACGTCGTGAAATTCGTCCACAAACGGGCTGTAGACCGTGTCTGTGAGCACGATCAATTCCGGGCGGTGGTCCTTGATCACTGCTGCGATTTTGTCCACGCTTTCGCTGCTCATGCTCACCGCGCCCGGATTCATGGGGTTGACCATGAACAGGGCCTTGATCTTCGGATCCTTGAGTTTATCAAGTTCGGCATCGGGAACCGCCCAGCCGGTTGCCTCGGAGGCCGAGACATAGATGGGCTGCAGCTCGAAATCATTGAGAACCGGGATCTCAATATAGGGAGAAAAAATCGGGGTGATCAGGGCTATCTTGTCCCCGGGGGCGATCAAAAAGTTTTCCTTCAGGGTTTTGAAGGTATAGTTCATGGCCGCAGTGGCGCCTTCTGTGGCAAACAGATTGAATCGGCTGGTGGGCATTTTTCCTGCCGGAAAATGCAGCTTTTTGAGATAGGCCTCGACCACCTTTTCCGGGACCGTGAGCATGCGCGAGGGCGTGGGATAAAAGTCACCCAGGATGGCGCCGACCATGTCCGCCACGAACACGTCGGGGGCGATACCCAATTGCTTGTGGGCATGGTTTACGCACCGACTGAGAAACGCAGCACTTTCCTGATCCTCCTGAGCGCTTAGGAAGGTCTGAAAGGCAGCGGCCATGTTCGTTGACTCGCGTTTGGGAAAGGCCAGATCCGTAGCGTTTTTGACTGCCAGAGACTGGTCCAGTGCAAAGCGGTGCAGCATGCTGAATGCGTAGCGCACCCTGGTATTGATGAAGTTCGGATTGCCCCTTCCGGCATTGTATACTGGCTTGCCAGAGACCTTGGCTGCATCACCGAGTTCGTTTTTGAATTCAAAAGGACTCAGTAGTGCGTATTCCTGGCGTTCTTTGTCGCTTAACGGCTGGACATCGGCTGCCAGGGAGATGCCGGTCCAAAAGAGGGCAAGAGACACGAACAGTCCGGCGAGTAACAGACGCATGCGGGATTTTTTCAAAACGGTTTCTCCTCGTTTATGGGTTGCGGTTGCCAGGACATATTGTTGGTCTCGACTTTCGGGGTTAGCGATTAGTCGTTAATAGTTTGTTTTTATTGACAAGAAGTCCTTTTTCACCAACGAAACTATCCATATTTTTTTGGACTAGTTCCAAAATGCTTCCAAGGACATTTGCCGGTAAGTTTTCGATTTTATG
>NZ_JBSPZA010000014.1:0-78691 GCF_053851535.1 Desulfoplanes sp. PS50
TCCCAGAACGTGCCCACATGACCAACGTTGCCCGATCCTCTGGCGTTAATTCTATATGTACTGACCTGCCCATTTCGCCTCCTTGATTTGGAGGCTATGATAGTATAATTATTTAACGGACGCAACACTAGATTGACTATTTGTTCCATATTTGTTCGATCGTGCTTTTCCTTGTCCATTTGCCAACATATAGGATGCAGCCGATACCACATTTGGAGGCGCTTGCCCCATGTCATCAAGGCATAGAAGGCAGTCGCAATGGTTTGTCGCAATTGCTTCGAGCGCATTGTCTGTCGCTCTCCATGATGTGATGAACCCGTGGAGGCCTCCTCCTCCACAGATGCTTCCTGCAATTTTGGCTAGAGTTGATTTCCCAACGGAAGAATCGGCAACGAAGTTGAAGCCTCCAGATCCCAAACCAATCAGCTCGAGCAAGGGAGCTGCAAATGCTGAAGATACTGCGAATTGCAGGCGGTTGTTTCCGATACAGTATCTGCCAATATTGCTTTTCCATTCTTCCAATGTTCCAAGTTGTGAGAACAAATTTTCGGTGGGTAGGCTTTGGAGCACCACCTCTTCCTCTGAGTTTCCATAGTTTGAGGATGGTAGCACAAACAAATCTCCATGCCATCCAATTCTAGGGACACATAGCACTCTTTTTTCGATATATGTCGACGTAAGATAGTCATAAAGTCTATATTTTGAGTTATACTCTGAAGATAAATGAAGTCCTAAGCTCAAAAGATGTGAAATGCACGCATCTTTTTTTGAAGTCATATGCATCGGCATAGACCATCTATGTAAAATTTTGTCTGGATCTTGAATTTCAAGTAGACGCCCCCAGTCTTCACTATCAATATTTCGAGTCATTGCGATTATAGATATGGGAGAACAGATATACTCGAATTTTATATTGTCTTCGTAATCGGTGCTCATGTAGTATACACCGTCCGATTTGCATACGTAAGGACTTTCGTTGGTATTGGCCAAAGGCAGAGCTGAGTTGATCTGATCGCGGACTGCCTCAAGCCCCTCAAGACGTCTTAACTCGTTGAAATTTTGTGATTTTGATGGATTTTCCTTGAACGTTGGGATCACAAAATCCGCTTTAATTTTTTTAGCTGCTTCGAAGGCATCTGTCTTTTGGATGTCAGTGGACTTTATCTGTTCATTATTTCCGACAATAATAATTCGCGTTCGAGGATTATTTCCTCGAATTTTTTGGGCAACAGGAAGGAAATTGGAAGAAATAAATGTTATAATAACATTATATCCTGTTGCTTCATGGACGGACGCTGCTGATTCATAGTCTTCACAAATAACAATAGATTCTTTTTTGCCTTGTAATTTAAAAAAATGAAAATGTATCATTCCATCTTTTAAAAAACTTTTTTGGCCATTATTAAAAATATATTGTAGTGATTGAATTTTTCCTAAATTATTAAATAAAGGTATTATAATAGTTTTTTTTGTTTGTCGTAGACCATATGATTTGATCTGCTTACTTTTAAGGTATATATTATCAACATCAACTTCTGTTGCAGAACTCCATTGTTTTTGAGCTTTTTGTGCTGCGCGTTCTTGTAATTTTTTTTGGTGATAAATTTCTATTGAATGGGCGTCTTCAATATTAAGTTTGAATTTTTTTTGTTTGCTCTTGCTTAGCGTTTTAATATGATGTGATAACCATATTCCCTTTTGGTTTGTTCTCCAGTCTCCATAATAGCCTCCCAAAAAACCATCCTCATTTCTCAACAATTGGAAATATCCTGTGAGGTCGTCTGCTGAATTAGTCGAAAATCGCTGGATATCGTTTGAAATAATTATTTCTCTAGGGAAAAGGCCTTTTTCTTCGAGGTGTTCTTGAAATTTTGAAATAGTTGCGTAGTCTTGTAATTCAATATTTTCCTGGGAAGTCATTTCAGGGCTTGTCGACATAATAACCTGGTTTTTCATGCATTTTTTCATAAATACCTCATTTATGAATTTGTATGCCGCCTTGCCTTTCTTCGGGAAAAAGAATAAAGAAAAATTCTCTAGGTTTCACTTTTTCTTTTTTGAGAAAGTCAGGTTAGCAGGGTGAATTTTTACCTGCAAAAAGTCGGTAACTACGCAATAGTTGCCGACTTTTTTTGGGAATTACTCATATTTCGATCCCGTGATCGATGAGATGGCGTATGTCAGTTGCTCTCCACGCAACGGTTCTCCTACTTAAGCGTACCGGCTGGGGATAAATTCCGCTCCGAACCCCTGCCCACCATGTTGACTTGCGGATGGGGAGATACTGAAGGACTTCCGAGGCTCGCAATAGACCATCAGCAGGGAGTTCGCGGACAACTTCAGAATTTACGCTCATGTTTACTCCTTTTTTAGATTATTCTGGATCAGTTCGAACCAAGCTGGAGTAAAATTTCGCATGTACCCGGTGGGTAGACACAAGAGGACAAAAAAATATTTTTTTAAATTCAAAACATCTTTAACCCCATTAATTAATTATGTTTATCTGTGTATGCTTCACCGTATACAAAAAAACTTCTGTATACCCCAATAAAATCGTTAAAATTTTCGGCTTAGTTCCGTGGTCTAATGCTCCCGTCTCTCGGGCGAGTGAGAATCTTGGGGGAGAATGTTCCTTCGTTTATGACGAGTACAAAAAAAACCTGATCCAGATGCTATGGATCAGGTTTTATTGACACTTATCAAAATTTTGGTAAGTGAATTTTAGGAAGTCAACTAGCAGTTTAGCAGTTAGTGTACCTGGGTTGTAAGTGACATCGAACAACCGATAATCTCAAAGAGAATTTTAATGGATCCTAAAAAACCAATAAATCGTGATGCAAAAGATGTTGATGAAATAAAAAAACTCAGAGAGATGTATTCAAAGGCGGTATCAGCCCGGTATTCCCGTGAGTATTTGGCTAGACTAAGGTTTATCTGCGAAGATGGACACCTGTCGCCTTTCAATCGAAATTTGATTTTCAGTCAAAAACCGGGTGCAACAATGGTTGCAAGTGAAGAACAATGGTATATAAAACATAAACGTTTTTTGAATATAAATGCAGTTCCTATAGCAATAATAAGAATAGGATGTCCGGTTCAATTTGTTTATGATATAAGCGACACATCTGTTATAAGTGGTTATGAAGACATTCTTTCAAAGAAAAGTAACAACAATCATAAAAAAACAAAAAATAAAATTGATTTGTATACTGAAAATCTAATCAATGGTATTGATAAGTATCATGTAAGTGTTGTTCATAATTATAATTATGGATTAAATTTGTCAGGTGAAATAAAAAGATTAGATCGTACAGTTGTAAAAAAAATAGATACCGTTAGTGATGTTTTGAGTAAGAAAGAGTCTACTGAATATAAAAGAGAAATCAGGTATGAACTAGCTATTAATCCAAGATTAGACAATGAAATGAAGTTGGCTACGATGATCCATGAAGTGGGGCATCTTTTTTGTGGGCATTTGGGAAAAATAGAAATAGTTGGTGGGTTACTTGAATCGTTGGGTAACGAGAATCTTGCAATAGATGTCAAGGAATTCCAGGCGGAATCACTTTCTTTTATTGTTTGTAATCGACTTGGGATTTCGACTTCCTCAGAAAAATTTTTAAAATCATATATAGGGAAAAATAGTAATATTCCCGAAATTGATTTTAATCGTATGCTAAAAATAGCAGGAATTATTGAATCAATGTGCAAGAATACAGGGAAGAAAAAATAGTTATCTATTTTACGATATTATTTTTTATCTTCTCGATACATTTGCTCTAGTAAAATTTTTCCTGCTTTAGCATACCTAGATCCTGTCGTTTTATATGTGCCTAAATCAACGATTTTTTTATTTAAAATTTTACCAATTTTAATATTAGGAAACCTTTTGCTCTTTAAAAAAGCAGCTATTGCTCGATTTTTCGTAATCGATTTGTCAAAATGTTCAAGGAAAGGAGGGAAGTCTTCAAATACATGAACTCTTCTTGTTGAAGTTTTGCATAATTCTTGAAATTTCTCGGTGCCTTCGAAATATTTTTGTGACTCATTCACAATAGATCTTTTGATGTCAAAATTCCTTATTCCATGTTCTTTGAACCATTTTACTTTTTGTCTTTGTTTCTCTTCTCTCGTTCCCGAAAAGGGCGGCATATAAATATATTCAGGATACTTATCTTCACGCTTGATTTTATTAGATGAAACTTTTTGCATCTCATAATACGATCTGGCCGCTTCTTTTAACATAGGATGTTTTTTTTCGTAGGGCCATATACTGGTTTCGAGAGCGAACGCAAAATTTTCTGGAGGAATAATTTCACAATACATTGCGAATGATATCTCTCCATCTTTAGATTCAAAAGGGTCATAGCTACGTTGAAAAGTTTTTTTTAAAAAATCATCTATTTTATATAATTTCTTTTCTTTAATATATCTCTTGTAGGTTTCTGTTTCAAGATCATCATAGAGCATCATATTTATGATATCCTTCCAATCAACATTCCAGCGACTGCAAAGATCAAGTCCATTAAGAAATTTGCATTGATTTATATGTGGGACGCTGTAGTTTGAATTTTCGTTTTTCATGTTAACATGCTTATTTACTTGCAAATACTAGAAAAAAAGCGGTTTTTTGATGTTTTTTTTGTGTGGGTGATCAATTGAGGTGACATCTTTCCTGACACAGGGGGCCGTTGCTAAAAGTCTACAGGGCATGCGAAGGCTAGGTAGTCAAGACTGAGAAACGCAGAGAAACACCCAAAGGCCTCGGCGTTCGGTGTTGATTGGCTAGGTTTCGTATGCCATCCCGGTCTCTAAAGGTGGAAAACGCATGCTGGTATAGCCGGCTAACTCATACAAAATAACGAAGAATCAAAAAGTTTGCTGTTTTCTTAAAAAGTATGTGCTTTCAGTGAGTCTAAATAATCAGCCCAATATTGCATCATCTTTGTTCGCTCGGGCAGGTATTGTGCATAGTTATAAGCTGCACGGCTTTTGTTCTTTTCTGCATGAGCCAACTGTTTTTCAATAGCATCAGCGAGCCAACCTTGTTCGTTGAGCAGAGTGCTTGCCATTGCTCTGAAACCATGACCGCATATGATGTCTTTGGGATAGCCGATTCTTCGCAGGGCTTGGTTGATAGTATTTTCGCTCATAGGCTTTCCATTTGAGCCATGAGAAGGAAATACATAGTCACCTCTGCCAGTTAACGGCTTTGTTTCTTCGAATATTTTGCAAGCCTGCTGACTTAAAGGAACCACATGCAGCTGCTTCATCTTCATTTTTTCAGCAGGAATTTTCCACACTCTTGCTTCAAGATCAATTTCGAGCCATTCTGCGTGTCGCAATTCTCCCGGTCGTACAAATGCGAGTGGAGCTAGCTTGAGGGCTTGGCGGGTAATAAACATGCCTGGATATTGATCAATTTTACGGAGAAGCTCTCCAATTTGTTTTGGATCTGTGATGGTTGGAAAATTTTTCGTTTTGGAAGGAGGAATGGCACCACGAAGGTCCGCCGTTATATCACGTGAGGCCTTTCCTGTTGAGACTGCATAGCGGAATAGTTGCCCGCAAATTTGTTTAACTCTGCGCGCTAGTTCTAGATGACCACGGGTTTCAATTTTGCGCAGACAGGCCAATAGTTCGGGAGGCTCGATATCCTTTGCTGGACGATTACCAATGTAAGGGAAGATATTGCTTTCAAGTCTGTAGATGATTGTGTCAGCATGCTTATCTGTCCAAGTGTGACGATACTTTTTGTGCCACTCACGACCAATTTCTTCCACTGTTTCGCCCACAAAGTATTTTTGTAATTTTCTGAAAGTTGAGGGATTTTTTCCTTCATGCAGCAAATCAAGCATCGCACGATGCTCTTCGCGGGCTTTTTTTAATGAGACTTTGGGGTATATCCCTAAGCTGATTTGCTGGGACTTCCCTTGAAATTTATATCGAAAGCGCCATCTTTTGGACCCTTTTTGGGGTACTTCCAAGAAAAGTCCACCTTGATCATGGATCTTGTATCCTTTTTTGCCATCTTCCGGAGGTGGGAGCTGCTTAATCTGAATATCTTTGAGCATATCTTGAACCCTCTGTTTTTGCAGATAGTAAAGATAAAAATAGGGCAACTTTTTCCAAAAATGATTGAAAAGGAAAAGTTGCCCTACTTGTTGCCCCATTTTTTTGATGGCTGTCAATGGATTAACTTGGATTATTATGGAAAAGAAAACCCGATTTTTCCTTTATTTACAAATATCTTGGAATAATCGGGTTTTCTTTGGAAGTACAAATGGCGGAGAGGGTGGGATTCGAACCCACGTACCCTTGCGGGTAACTCGATTTCGAGTCGAGCGCGTTACGGCCGGACTTCGCTACCTCTCCATTATGTTAGGGGCTTTCAGCGGTGATTTTCTGCCCCTGGTGGTGATTTTCACGTTTTCACTAATGAAATCACTGATGAGAAAGATCGCTGGATGTTTCGGAGGCTGTTTTGGAAGCAGCTTTTCTTTGTGCGCGCCGCTTTTTGAAAAAATCGGTCAGCAAGCGGCTGCATTCATGTTCCCGGATTCCTGAGACCACCTCGAAGTGGTGGTTGCTAAAAAAAAGATTGGCCCCCTGCATGCGCGAGGTGATGGCACCGGTTTTTGGATCGCCTGCCCCGTACACCACTCTTTGGATGCGCGCATGGATGATCGCGCCAAGACACATGAGACAGGGTTCAAGCGTAACTACCAGCGTGGTTCCCGGGATGCGGTAATTTTTCCTGCAAAGGCATCCCTGGCGGATGGCCAGGATTTCCGCATGGGCTGTTGGATCATGCAGGGTGATACTCTGGTTGTATCCCTGGCCGAGGATCTGTCCGTCACTGTCAATGAGAACCGCACCAACCGGGATCTCATCCTTTTTTGCCGCATGTTGTGCCTGCAACAATGCCAGATCCATGGGTTCATCCCAGCTGGACCAACTGCCTGGAGGTGACTCCTTAATGAATTCCATAACGGGAGGCAAGGGGTATCTCGCGCTGGGAGAAGGGTTCCATCGGCCTATAATCTACGCAGGTATTGAATACCCCGTTCCATGAGCGCCGTGCCCAGGATGGTTGTTTTCCCCCGGGTCCAGGCAGGGTGGTTGGTGGGGTGGTTGTACGCCTCGGGATGGGGCATGAGTCCTAAAATTCGTCCCGAAGGATCGGTCAGTCCTGCGATGGCCAGGGGAGAGCCATTGGGATTTTCCGGATAGTTCTGAGTCGGTTTTCCGGTATTGGGGTCAATATACTGCAGGGCGATCAGGTTGGCCTGTCTCAGCTCGGTCAGCACGTGTTCGTTTTTGGCGATGAGTTTGCCTTCACCATGGCGTACCGGCAGGTAGAGCTGATCAAGTCCCTTGGTGAACACGCAGGGAGAATCGGGATTGCACCTAAGATGCACCCAGCGGTCTTCAAACCGTGCTGAATCATTGTGACTCAAAGAGACCTGACGTTCAAAATATCTTCCGCCGGCGGCAGGAAGGAGTCCGAGTTTGACCAGAAGCTGGAATCCATTGCAGATGCCAAGAATGATTCCCTGGGAGGCCAGAAATTTTTTGATCTCTTCCTCAAGGGAAATCCCGGAGACTGTCCTGGCGTATCGCCATCTCAGGGCTGCTGCCTGGGCTGCGCCCAGTTCATCACCATCAAGGAATCCTCCCGGAAAGATGATGAAATTGTAGTCGGTCAGCGAGTATGTTTCCGCGACGAGATCGGAAAAATAGGCGATATCGGTCTGGTCGGAACCGGCTTTTTGAGCGGCAAAAGCACTTTCCTTTTCGCAATTGGTACCGTATCCGGTAATGACTAAGGTTTTGACCTTGGCCATCGATCCTCCTGGAGTGTGTACAATAAAGACACCCGGTGAAAATCAGGGTGTTTTTGATATTTTCACAAAAGACAAAACGGTCTTCCCAAATAGCTTTCATGGATACAAGAAGCAAGGAATATTTGAAGTTTCAAGATTCTTGACAATGTGAAAAATCATTGTCTAATGACTCCAATGCTCGACAGCCTGTATTCGTCTTTTTGGGTGGGCCGCACGGTAGTGGTGGCCCATTATTTTATGTAATGATTATGCCGGAACATGAACTTGCGGGGAAGTATGAAAACCAAATTTATTTTTGTCACAGGGGGGGTTCTGTCCTCCCTTGGTAAGGGATTGGCGGCCGCTTCTTTGGGCACCTTGCTCAAGGCTCGGGGGCTGAACGTGACCATCTTGAAACTCGATCCCTACATCAATGTCGATCCCGGGACCATGAACCCTTTCCAGCATGGAGAGGTTTACGTGACCGACGACGGGGCGGAAACCGATCTCGATCTCGGGCATTACGAACGGTTTCTCGACCAGCATCTCGGTCAGGCCAATAATTTTACCTCCGGCAGAATCTACCATACGGTCATTTCCAAGGAACGGCGGGGAGATTATCTCGGGGGCACCGTGCAGGTCATTCCGCACATCACCGATGAGATCAAATCCTCCATTTTAAGTGTTGCCAACGATGATCTGGATGTAGCCATCGTTGAAATCGGGGGAACCATCGGTGATATCGAAGGCCAGCCCTTTCTCGAGGCCATCCGGCAGCTCCGAACCGATCTTGGCAAGGACAACGTGCTCTACATTCATCTCACCCTGGTCCCCTACATCAAGACGGCCGGCGAGATCAAAACCAAGCCCACGCAGCATAGCGTCAAGGAACTGCGCAGCATCGGTATCCAGCCCGACATCATCTTGTGCCGGTCCGAAATCGACCTGAGCGACGAGATCAAGGCCAAGATTTCCCTGTTCTGCAATGTGGACAAGGACGCGGTATTTACGGCTATCGACGTCGAGAGCATCTATGATCTCCCCATGAGTCTCTACGACGAGGGTGTTGATCAGAAGATAGCCATTCTGCTCAGACTTTCCGCCAAGAATCCGAACCTGCATACCTGGGAAAATCTGGTCAGGAAAATCCACAATCCTTCGGGTCGGACATCCATTGCCATTGTCGGCAAGTATGTGGATCTCAGAGAGGCCTATAAGAGTCTGCACGAGGCCCTGGTCCATGGTGGAGTAGCCAATGATTGTGCCGTTGATCTGATCTATGTCAATTCCGAAGAGATCACAGCCAAAAATTGTTCCAAGAAATTGGCCGGGGTCAAGGGAATCCTGGTGCCGGGGGGATTTGGCAATCGGGGGGTTGAGGGAAAAATCCAGACCATCAAATATGCCCGTGAAAACAAAATCCCCTTTTTCGGGATTTGTCTGGGCATGCAATGTGCTGTCATTGAATTTGCCCGTAATGTGCTCAAGTATGAAAAAGCCAATTCCGAGGAATTTGATGAAAACACCCCGTATCCGGTCATCTATCTGATGAAGGAATGGTTTGACGTTCACAAGCAGAGTTTGCAGGTTCGGCACAGAGAATCCGAGAAGGGTGGAACCATGCGACTGGGGGCCTATCCCTGTATCATTAAAAAGGACACCTTGGCCTATGAGGCCTATCAGCAGCGTGAAGTGAGCGAACGGCACAGACATCGTTTCGAATTCAACAAAACCTATGCGGATGCCTTCGAAGCTGGAGGAATGATCTTGAGTGGGTATTCCCCTGACGAGACCCTGGTCGAGATCGTGGAATTCAAGGATCACCCCTGGTTTGTGGGCTGTCAGTTTCACCCTGAGTTTAATTCAAACCCATTGCACGCTCATCCCCTGTTTCGTGAATTTGTCAGGGCGACCATTGAGTACAAAAAATAATTCTTTTATATGACAAACGAACTCTTCAACCTATCGTCCACAGGACACTTCATCATAGCGGGCCCGTGTGCTCTGGAAAGCTTCGAACTTGCCAGGGATACTGCCTTGGAGCTCGCCGCCATTTCCAGGGAGCTTGGGCTGCCGGTTATCTTCAAGAGCTCCTTTGACAAGGCCAATAGAACCTCGGTGACCAGCTTCAGGGGCCCCGGGCTTAACAAAGGGCTGGATTGGCTTGGGCAGATCAGGGAGCAGAGCGGTTTGCCCATCATAACGGATATCCATCTTCCCGAGCAGGCCGCCAGGGTGGGTGAGGTCGCAGATGTCCTTCAGATTCCTGCTTTTTTGTGCCGTCAGACCGATCTTTTGCTGGCAGCGGCACAGACCGGAAAGATCGTCAATGTGAAAAAAGGGCAATTTCTTGCTCCCTGGGATATGAAGCAGGTTGTTGAAAAGATGCGCTCGGTGGGACACCAGATGATCTGGCTTACCGAGCGGGGGGCAGCTTTCGGGTACAATAATCTTGTGGTCGATTTCAGATCCCTGGCCATTATGAAGGACTTTGCCTGTCCGGTCATTTTTGACGCCACCCATTCGGTACAGATTCCCGGTGGTCAAGGGCATGCCTCGGGTGGGCGCAGGGAATATGTTCCCCTGCTGGCCCGGGCGGCAGCTGCCGCAGGATGCAGTGGGATTTTCATGGAAGTTCATCCTGATCCGGATAATGCCCTGTGTGACGGTCCCAACAGCTGGCCCCTTGAAAAAACCAGGATCCTGCTCAGGGAATTGATGTCCCTGTGGAGTGTGCCTCATGCCTGCTAAAAAGCGTGCCGCCGGGATTCGCATGCTCGTTCTCGATGTCGACGGGGTCTTGACCGACGGTGGATTGTACTATGATCAGGAAGGAAGAATCCTGAAGCGATTCAATGTCCAGGATGGTTTGGGCATCAAGCTGGCCCAGCGCGCGGGGATTGCCATCGGAGTCATCTCCGGTCTCAATTCCCGGGCTGTTGCAACCCGGGTCGAAGAATTGGGCATTGAATACTACTATCCCGGCCACCATCACAAAATTCCGGTTCTTAAGGAAATCAGTGAAAAATCAGGAATATCCTTTGCACAAATGGCCTATGTGGGGGATGATTGGGTCGATGTCGGGCCCATGGAGGTTGTCGGCCTGCCCATGGCGGTTGCCAACGCCCAGCCCGAAATCATGAAACTGGCCCTTTGGACCTCACAGTACCGGGGAGGGCACGGGGCCGTCAGAGAGGCCATTCGCTTCATCCTCGAATCCCAGAATGCTCTGGATCGACTCTGGCGAACCTGGGCTGATTGATCGAGTATGAAAAAAACGATTCTCTTTCTCCTTGCCGTCGCTCTTTTAGGGATTACCTTGGTCATACGGTATGCCCGAGAAGACGTCCCGGTAGTCAAAGAGAAATCCTCGGTGGATATGGATCTCTCCTTGCAGGGCATTGTGTTGCGTCAGGGCAGGGGTGGACGCCTTTTGTGGACGCTTAATGCCACGCATGCGGATTACCAAAAGGAACAAGGTGTTGTCATGGTCACCGATCCTGATATCGTCTATTTCCAGGAAGGGGAAAATGATCCCGTGTATGTCACCGGTGATCATGGAAGGATCGATCAGAAAAACGATCAGGCCGATATCTGGTCCAACGTGGTTGTCCTGCATCAGGGAAGCCGCTTGATCACGCAACGTCTTCACTATAATGGTACCAATTCGCAGCTTTCTTTCAAAGACCGTGTGGAAGTTCATAAGGATGATATGGTTTTGACAGCGGATACGGGCTTAGTGGAACTTGAAACAAAAAATCTCAAGGCCCATGGTCATGTGCAGGCGGTAGTCGTGACCCAGTCAAACCCCATCCAGCAATGATAGTACCTTACTCGTGAAAGTCTGCCATAAAAAACAAGAAAATTTTATAACCGCTTGAACTTAAAACTTAAAATCTAAAACCTCAAACTGCGGCTTGGCCGCATTAGTAATGGTAGCTGCCTGTCTTTTAGATATTTTGTTCTGTTGTAAATTTTTTATTTTGTGGTTGTTCTACAACCGTAACATGGTAGTGTACCCAAGCCCTGTCATAAACATGGCGTGAGGACGTCTTCATGAAAACCTGTTTGCTTTACACCATCGTCGCAGCCGCAACGATCTGTTTATGGTCGGGATGGGCAGCTGCCGAAGAAACCAAAGTGCCCACCACCATCACCTCAAGCAGCATGTATTACAATCCGGATCACAACGAGGTTGTTTTTGAAGGCGATGTCCATGTGGTGCGTGAGGATTTTCAGCTCTGGTCCGATAAGCTGATCATCTATTTTTCAGAGAATAATCAGGCCGATGGGCCAGAAACGGCAGGTACAAACAAAAATCCCGAGCAGGATCTTTCCAACGTGGAAAAAATCGTTGCTCTGAAAGATGTTCGTTTTGAAAGTCAGGGTAAACGCGGGTTTTGTGACAAAGCGATTTTTTTCCAAAAAGAGGAAATGCTCCAGATGGAAGAGAATCCACGCCTTGAGGATGGCAAGAACAAGATCAGTGGAGAGATCATCAAACTCTATATCCGTGAGAATCGCAGTGAAGTCGTTGGCGGCAAAAAACGGGTCGAGGCGATTTTCTTTTCCCGGCCGGATCAGGTGAAGTGATTCTATGGCGATTCTCAGGGCTCATGATCTTGTCAAGATTTTTGGTAAAAAGCAGGTCGTCAAGGGGATAACCATCCAGGTCGAAGATGGAGAGGTCGTTGGTCTGCTTGGTCCCAATGGTGCCGGAAAAACCACAACCTTTTACATGCTCGTCGGGATCATTCGCCCCAATGGGGGATCGGTTTTTATCGGAGACCAGGAGATCACCCATTGGCCCCTGCATCGACGGGCCAAGAGCGGGATCAGCTATCTTCCCCAGGAAAGTTCGATCTTCAAGAAGTTGACTGTCCGTCAGAACCTGATGATCATTCTTGAATATACCGGGTTATCCAAAAAAAATCGCAATGAAAAAGCTGACCTGCTCCTTGAGCAACTCGGGATATCCCGTCTTGCGGATCAGAAGGCGGCCTTTTTGTCCGGTGGGGAACGCAGACGGTTGGAGATAGCCCGGGCCTTGATCCAGGAACCCACCTTCATTTTACTGGACGAACCATTTGCCGGAATCGATCCCCTGGCCGTGGAGGATATCCAGCAGATTATCCGGTCGTTGCGGGATCTGGGTATCGGCGTACTCATCTCGGATCACAATGTCCGAGAAACCCTCAACATCTGTGATCGGGCCTCTATTGTGTATGATGGACAGATCATCCTTGATGGAAAGCCCGAACAGATAGTGGACGATCCCAAGGCCCGTCAGATTTATCTTGGAGAAGATTTCAGACTTTAGGTGATTGCAAGAGGGCTTCTTCTGTGGCACAAGTTACATAGTGGCAATCTTGATGATTTTCGCATTTTATTGAAATAATTCATGGCATCTTTTTACTACGGGCAACGTGCAGTTCCCGGGCAGTCCTTCCGCGACGAGACTACTTATGGCTTTGGAATTACGACAGAATCTCAAGCTCACCCAACAATTGGTCATGACACCGCAGTTGCAGCAGGCGATCAAGCTCTTGCAACTTTCCCGGGTCGAGCTTCTTGATGTGATTCAGGAAGAACTGCTTGAAAATCCCTTGCTCGATGAACAGGCCTTGGGTGAGAACAAGGGGGATCAGGAAAAAGACCAGGAGCCTGAAAAAAAGGGGCAGGACGAGCGCAAGGAGTTTGCAACAGAAGAGAAGGATTTTCTCAAGAATGCGGAATGGGAAGATTATCTCGGAGATTTTTCAAGCACCACCAGGCAGGTTCAGGGGTACGAGAGTGAATCATTGGAAGAGATCAGCTCCTATGAAGGGCGGGTCTCGGCAAAGCCTTCCCTTGAGGGACATCTTCTCTGGCAGCTCCATCTTTCCGATATCAATGAGGAAGACTGCCGTATTGGGGAGCTGATCATCGGCAACCTGACCTCGTCGGGCTATCTGGCTACGCCTGTAGATGACCTTGCCAAACAGCTTCAGGTAACCACTGAGGAATTGGAACGTGTTCTCGATGTTGTCCAGCATTTCGACCCGTTAGGCATCGCGGCTCGTACGGCTAAAGAGTGTCTACACATTCAGCTCGATGCCGTGGGGGATAATGATCCTATTCTTCGTTCCCTGATCGAGGATCATCTCGAGGATATTGAACAGCGCAGATACAAGCCTCTTTTGCGCAAGTTCAAGCTTTCCAAGGACGATCTCAAGGAATATCTTGACGTGATAACCTCGCTCGATCCTCTGCCCGGTGCGAGTTATGGATCGTCCACCTCTGTCTATGTCAGCCCGGACGCCTATGTGTACAAGTATGACGATGATTTCATCATTGTTCTCAACGATGATGGGTTGCCGAAACTGCAATTGAATCCTTTTTACATGGAAACCATGCAGGGCAAGACGACCAAGGAGGATTCCTCGTATCTTCATGAAAAAATGCGTGCGGCCCAGTGGCTGATGAAGAGTCTGCAGCAGCGTCAGCGTACACTTTTCAAGGTGGTTGAAAGTATTCTCAAGTTCCAGCATGATTTTTTCGAGCACGGGTCATCACGACTCAGGCCTCTTATCCTCAAGGATGTGGCCGCAGACATCGATATGCACGAGTCAACCGTGAGCCGGATCACGACCAACAAGTATCTGGCCACGCCGCATGGTATTTACGAACTCAAATATTTTTTCAACAGCGCGCTTGATCTCGATGATGGCTCACAGGTCGGCTCAGAAAGCGTCAAAGTGGCCATCAAGAAGATCATTGAACAGGAAAATCCCAAGAAACCCCATAGCGATGAAAAGATTTCCAAAATGCTCAAGGATATCCTTGAAGTGAATATAGCGCGCAGGACAGTGGCCAAATATCGTTCGGCCCTTAATATTGAATCGTCTTCCAGACGGAAGAAGTTTTTTTGATTTCCAGGGAAACGTGTTTTCTGAGAGCGAACGGAATCTTTCTTGGAGCCGTCTTTCGGGCTGCATAGATGTGTTGTCATGTACCCACCTTAATCCAGGAGGTATTCTATGAATATGAGCTTCAACTTCAAGAACTTTGAACCTTCGGATCATCTGCGCGAGTATGCAAAAGGGCGTTTTGGCAAACTTGCCAAGTATGTGCCCAATTCGGAGAATGCAGATCTCCAGGTCAATCTTGAAGTGGAAAAATTCCGTCATCGGGCCGATGTGGTTCTCACCGGTGACAACCTCCGATTATCGGCTAATGAGCAGAGTGAGGACATGTACTCTACAGTCGATTTGTTGCTCGACAAGATTGAAGCCCAGGTCCGGCGTTCTCGTGACAAGGGTAAGAAAAACAGGAAAAAGGGGGGAGCTGGAAAAATCGATCTCGATATGCTGGATGAGAGTGAACCTGTAAAACAGGCTCCAACCATTGTTCGCTCTGATCGCTTTTCCCCCAAGCCCATGGGAGTGGATGAAGCGGCCATGCAGCTTGACAATCTCGAAGATGATTTTCTGGTTTTTTTCAATGCTGAAACAGAACGGGTCAATGTGATCTATCGCCGCAAAAACGGAGATTTTGGTCTTATCGATCCTGGGATTTAATACATGAAACTTGCTGATTTTATCGATGACGAATGTGTAATCGCAGATTTACAGGCCAGGACCAAGGAGGAGGTCCTGGCCGAACTTATTGAACCGCTCAAGAGCGCCTGGCCCGGTCTTCCTCAAGATAAGATTCTTTCAGTTCTTCGTGACAGGGAAAAACTCGGGACCACGGGTATCGGAGACGGTATTGCCATTCCTCATGGCAAACTCGAGGGGATCCAGGACGTTAAACTTGTTGTTGGCCGTTGTGTCGAGGGACTTGATTTCAAGGCCCTGGATCACAAACCCTGCCGGATTTTTTTTCTTGTTCTGGCACCGGAAAATGTTGCCGGCATGCATCTGCGGATTTTGGCCCATATATCCCGTCTTCTCCAGGACGCATCCTTCCGGCAGGCGTTTCTCGAGGCACCTGACCGGTCCACCTTGTGCAACCTGCTCAAAGAGGTCTAGCTTGTGAGTCCCAGCCATCCCCCTGTTGTCATTGTGACCGGTCTTTCAGGTGCAGGTAAAAGTACGGCCCTCAATGTGCTGGAAGATCTCGGTTTCTTTTGTGTCGATGGGCTTCCGGTGAGTATCGTCACCGCCTTGGTCACCTTGTTTTCAGGTGAGAAGACCTGTAAATACAGGGGGATTGCCCTTGGAATGGATCTTCGACAGGTCGACTTCATGGAGCAGTGGCTGCTTGCCAAGAAGGAATTGGACAAGCTTGGTGTAACCCCGAAGATTCTTTTTATCGAGGCCGCAACCGAGGTCCTGCTGCGCCGCTATGCCACAACGAGGCGTCCTCATCCCCTGGAGTCCAGGGAAGCAGGATTGGAGCAGGCCATTGACAAGGAGCAAGAAATCCTTGCTCCCATCAGAGAGAGTGCCGATCTTGTGGTGGACACGAGTGAATATTCGGTTCATGATTTGCGCCGCATAATTCAGGAGCAATGGAATTTTTTCAAGAAAAGTGCCTCCGGCTTCAGGGTGCATCTCATCTCTTTTGGGTTTAAATACGGGGTTCCGGCAGAGGCGGATAATGTCTTTGATCTGCGATTTTTGCCCAACCCCTATTTTGATGAGAAGCTTCGGTCTTTTTCCGGCAAGGATGACGCTGTGGCCGCCTATGTGCTTTCCGAGGATTTTGCCAGAAAATTTATGGACAACCTCAAGCATTTTTTGACCTTTTTGTTGCCGTTGTATGCCAACGAGGGGCGGTATCGATTGACCATTGGTTTTGGCTGTACAGGAGGCCGTCACCGGTCCGTGACGGTTACGGAATTGATGTACACGTTTTTGCGCCAAAAGGGATTTATCGTCTCCCTTGAGCATCGTCATTTGGAACTTGGCTGATGCATGAGGGCAGGGGCCATGGATGGATTTTGGCCATATCACGCCGGTGAATAGGGCTCGCAAACTTTATCCAAGCAAAAAGCGACATGCGAATAGATTCAGGGCCAAGGAGCTGTTTATGCCCATTTGTGGAGTATGATTGAATGATTGGTATTGTATTGGTAACCCATGGCGAACTCGGACGCATGTTACTCGAGACGGCCAGCGGAATTGTCGGAGAGACACCCTGTTGCCGTGCTGTGGCCATTGACACCACCAAGGATATGGACGCCATTCTGGCCGAGGTCAAAAGTGCGGTCAAAGAATGTGATCAGGGCCAGGGTGTTTTGGTCCTGACCGACATGTTTGGCGGAACACCGACGAACATCAGCCTTTCTCTGCTTGTTGTGGGCAGGCTCGAGGTGGTTACCGGGGTTAATCTTCCTTTGCTTCTCAAGGTGCTCGGCAATCGTGAAACTGAATTGCCAAAACTTGCATCGGAAGCCAAATCAGCCGGCAAGCAGGGAATTCTGGTCGCCGGCGAGGTGCTGCGCAGGAGGGTTGAGGCATAAATGCTCTGGGTTCGCATCGACAATCGTCTCGTTCATGGCCAGGTTATTGAAACCTGGCTGCCTCACACCAAGGCTCGAACCATCATCGTGGTCAACGATGAATTGGCGGACGACATGTTGCGCCAGGAAATCATGCAACTGGCCATTCCGCAGGACATCACACTGGCTTTTTCGAAGGTTACCAAGGCGGATCATGCCATAGCCAATGCTCGCAGGGCCCGGCAGAATGCATCCATTCTTCTGCTTTTTTCCACCTGCAGTGATGCCCGAACCGCCTATACCCACGGCGTCAGCTTTACCCAGCTGAACATCGGCAATCTTCACTATGGCCCTGGCAAAAAACAGGTTTGTGATCATGTGGCCCTGGGTAAAGAGGATATCACCTGTTTGAGATTTTTTTCCAATCAGGGGATCAATCTTGATTTCAGGTGTATTCCCACCAAGCCCGTTCAGGTAACGTCATGGTAGAACTCGGCGTATCCGGATTCGCCGTGCTGGCGGCAGGGAGTTTTTTTTTGCCGTTTTTTCCCTGTTCAAGTTCTGTATAAGCCTGCAATTATTGTCCAGACCCTTGGCAGCAGGTTTTTTCTGGTCCCTGTGCACCGGTTCCCCAGCGATCGGTCTTTCAGTGGCCTTTTTCTTCGAGCTGTTCTGGCTTGATATCATTCCCGTGGGAACCTTCATTCCCCCTGCAGGGCTCTTTTCCACGATCGCCTCCTTAAGCCTCATTCAGGTGCTTGGAATCAGCCATCCCGGTAAAATCTTCGTTGTCCTGACCGCCACTATCCCTTTTGCCGCGTTTATGGCCTGGCTCGAGTCCAGGCAGCGTCTCTGGCAGAATAGAGAGTTCAATCTTCTGGTTGTTTCCACCCGAAAAGGGAATGCCAGGCTTTTTGTCCCTGGAAGCTATATTCGCAAGGGGATTGTTCAATCCTTGTTACTTCAGGGGGGTATGTCGCTGGTCATTCTCCTTCCCCTCGCAGTGATCCTTGACCATCTTCTCCCTTACGTTCAACCTGTTCCCTGGATATCCTGGCCGTTTTTATGGCTGGTGGCCAGTCTCGGCGGCGTCATCGCCATGCGATTTCGAAGGGCTTATATGTACATGACCACCGCTATCATCCTGGTCACGTTCATTCTGTGGGCCGGATTGACGCTCTAAGATCCGGGCCCGCGACTTCGTGAATGGTTGTCTCATTGCCCGGGTTTTTTTATCCTGTTTTTTCTCGCGTTTTTTTCACGTATTTTTCGTACATGATCCATTTCCTGTGCCGCCATCCCGTATCCGCAGCTTTTTGTCCGTTTCATACGTTTTGGCGGTGGCGGGCTTTTTAGGGATATCCCTCATGATTTGGTGGACTCAATAGAGGTGAATTAGATGTTTTTTTCACGATAATCAGATTGTTATCATGAAATACAAAAATTGTTCATTTTACCCCTTATAACCGCTTGGCAGTGGCGATCTATTGTGATATTTGGCACAAGCGTTCTTCATGCATAGGATTCCATTTCTACTGATGAAGTAAATTTTTTTCTTTCAATTGAGGAGGTTAATCATGGCAGTGTATGTATTTGGTCACAAGAATCCCGATTCTGACACCGTTTGCGGCGCCATTGCTCTTGCCGATCTGCAGAGCAAACTTGGCGTAGAAGCCACCCCTGTCACCCAGGGAAAAATCAATCCTGAATCCGCCTTTATTCTGGAAAAGTTTGGTGTCGCTGTTCCTGAAGTCAAAACCTCTTTTGCTGGCGAAAAAGTCATGCTCGTGGACCATTCCGATCTGGCTCAGAGCCCTGACGATCTGAAGGAAGCCGAAATTCTCGGCATTGTCGACCATCACAAGCTTGGCGACGTGACTACCCCCAATCCTCTGGAATGCTGGATCTGGCCTGTTGGTTGTTCCTGTACTGTCCTGAAGGCCATGTATGATTTCTACAATGTCGAGATCCCCAAGAGTATCGCCGGTCTCATGCTTTGCGCCATCCTGAGTGATACCGTTATCTTCAAGTCCGCCACCTGCACGGAAAAGGACAAGAAGGCTGCTTCAGAACTGGCCAAGATCGCTGGTGAAACCGACCTTCAGGCCCTGGGCATGAAGATGTTCGAAGTCAAGTCCGCCATCAAGGGCACACCCATGCGTGAACTCGTCGAACGTGACTACAAGGATTTCAACATGAATGGCAACAAGGTCGGCATCGGTCAGCTCGAACTGGTCGATCTCGCTCTGGTCGCCGACATCAAGGAAGACCTGGCCAAGGATATCCAGGCCCTCAAGGAAGAAGGCAATCGTCATTCCGTATTCCTGATGCTCACCGACATCATGAAGGAAGGAACCGAATTGCTCATCGTCTCCGACGACGAATCCGTGGTCGAAAAAGCCTTTGGTGCCAAGCCCGAAGGCGGCAGGGTCTGGTTGGACGGCGTCATGAGCCGGAAAAAACAGGTCGTGCCTAATTTCGAAAAAGCCTTTGCCTAGAAATTCCTCGCTGCTGTAACAACGAAAAGGCCCTTGCGGATTTCCGTAGCGGGCCTTTTCGCGTTACTATGCTTGGTGATGCTCTGGAAAAACCGATTGCCTCCCCTGGATTTTATCTTTACATCGGATTTTCCCATCACATGGAGGTAAGGAGTGATAATGAGCGATAATCTGGATTCCTTTCTGGACGATCTGCAAAATCGTGTCTTTGAAGACACCCGCGAAAACATGGGTGAAGAAGTGTACAAGCGGTGGCGCAACCCCGTTCATCTTGAAAAGATGGATGATCCTTCATCCTGGGCCGCTCTGACGGGCAGCTGCGGCGATACGATCACCATCTATCTGCGTATCGAGAATGATGTGGTCAGCAAGGCCCGGTTTGAAACCACGGGATGTGGTTCAAGCCAGGTCAGTGGGGAGGTGGCCTGTGAGTATGCTCAAGGAAAGACGGTGGAACAGGCCGGCATGCTCGATGGCAAGGATGTGCTTGAAACCCTGGGTGGGTTGCCGGAAGAGAACGAACATTGCGCCTATCTTGCAGCCGAAACCCTGCGTGAGGCGGTGCGCAAGTATTTGGAGAAGGATGGAAAGTAGGGGAGAAGTGCGCAGGGCTCAGTGTGCAGGGCTCAGTGTGCAGGGCTCAGTGCGCAGTATGCAGCAAAGGCGGGGGCAACGCGTGGATTTTTCAGGGGTTTGATAGAGTGAATACGTAAAGTGAGTGGCTGGTTATGGCGGTATGTTCCAATCTGCGCACTGAGTACTGCGCACTGCGCACTCGTGATATCTGTCTTTGGACCTTTGTTCTCTGCTTCCTGTCTCCTGTTTCCCGTCTCCTTTTCTCCCCATGTCTTTTTGGGGTCCGCATCGAAGGGTCAGGATCACGATTTCTCCCGGACAATTGAATCTCACTGGAACGCCTGAAACCCCGACGCCGTTACTGGTATATCCCTGCATCTTTCCCTCTGACCAGTGGCCGGAGCAGACACGGCGCGGGGCCTTGCAATGGGTGAATACAGCGCCTATGCGGGGAATCCGGATCTGTCCTCCGTGGGTATGGCCCGTCAGATATAAATCGGCCTTGTGGCACACCTTGTTGTAGAGTTCCGGGGAATGGGCCATGAAAATGGTGCATGCCTCTTTCGGGATGTTTTCAAAGGTCTGGTCGAGGTCGGCGCATTGGTAGTAATGGGGATCATCGGTCCCGGCAATCCACAGGGACTCATCATGCTCTTCAATACACAGAGCATCGTTGACAAGGACCTGAACGCCCATTTGAGTGAGGGCGTCTGTCATCTCGATGCAATCGTGATTGCCCAGAATCGCGATGATTCCATGGCGTGACCTGATCGCCCCAGTGACCATCTCAAGACGGGTCAGACAATCCCGATAATTGCCATAGGTGGCCATGCGGTAATCCCCGCCAAGCAGGCACAGATCCACCTCGATTTTGGGGAGCAGACTGACCAGTCGTTCGGAAAGCCCGGGCAATCCGTCGAGGTGCAAATCACTCATGAAAAGAATGCGAAAACCTTCAAGGTTTTTGGGCAGCCTGTCGAGCTCCACGGTCATTTTTGTGGTTTGAAAACACAGGGCATTGGCCTTTCCCTGGTCGTAGAGTCCGGTTGCCTTGAACACCGCCTGGATGATCAGGTGATAGTAGATGGCATCTTCAAAATGGGTGAAGCTGCGCCAGAAGCGGGATTCAAGATGACAGGAGCAGAATTCCTTGGCCAGAATCCTGGGTTTCAGGGGGCGGGGGTAGGAAGCGTACCTGGTGGTTGCTGTGCGCAAAAATGCCTTGTAGATCCGTGAACCCACATACGCGCCGATACAAAATGCGATCAGCAAAAAAATTATTTCCAGCCAGGCCAGGTCAAACCGGTACGTGAGAAAGGCGAGGGGCAGCAATCCTTCCACCCCCTGGTCCAGGCCGGGGAAGTCGTTGCCGCTGGCTACATCAAGACGCCGTTTGACAAAGCTGGAAGCAAGATCACCCATCATGCTCAGGACAGCGCACACAATTCCTGTCCCAATCGTCAGCCCCAGGACATATCCCCAAAAAGCCCCGGCACATATTGCAGCTGCAAGTCCTCTGAAGGTCTTGTGAGGCCCCAGAAAGGGTTTTTGGTCCCTCCATGTTCGTCCCCCGTCAATGGGCGCGTTGCCCGTGTCGTCAAGAAAGAAGGCGGCAAGAGGTGGAGCGAAATTGATAAGCCAGAGCAGAAAAAGAATTTTCAGATAAAGAAGCATGATCGCAGGTGGTATAAAGGTTGGAGAATCCGCTTCGTCATTTGCTACTGGTTTTCACCCCAGGTGACAATAGCAGCTTGAAGGATTTGGTTTTTTTGCACCGGGACTTTTCTTTGTGGCTGTGAAGGTGTATACGATTGAAGAGAAGGAACGGTCAAAAAGTCATCACGGATACCCACGAATCACTTAGACACAAGGAGCTGTTCATGGCGAAAAATGATGTTCTGGCACAGGTCGATGCATTCCTGAAAAAGTGGCAGGATAGCGAGGCCCGGCCCAAAAAGGCATTCATGCGGCTAAAGGACTATTTGAGTAAACTTGAAGAGTGCACGCTGGAGTTCAACGCCCGTCCCGGAGTGACCTATTCTCTCCGCGCCAAGCACGACAAACAGTCCAAACGACCTCTTTTTGTCATGGCTGACGTGATCGACGATGATCCTTCAGATCGTTGGCTGTCCGTGTGTTTTTACGCCGAGCTCATTTCAGATCCTGATGAACTCGGTGACATCGCCCCGGAAGGACTTTTTGGCGAAGATGCCTGCTGTTTCGATATCGACGGCTATGAAGAAGATCTGCTGGCCTATGTGGAAAAGCGCATTGACGAAGGGTTGGCGGCTGCGTCCAAGGAATAATCCGTCGCAACGTACGTTTTGACGCCCGGTTCGTCCTGAAGCGAACCGGGTTTTTTTATCCTCCAGGCGAGTTGGGTATGAGTTTTTTTGATGATTGGATCACATCCACCACCGCTGCCCTGCGGGAACAGGGATTGTGGCGCAGGATTCCGGAATTAGACCACGGGGCCGATCTCATGGTCGTCATAAACGGCACAGAGGTCATCAACCTGGCTTCGAACAACTATCTCGGTCTGGCCGGCAGTGAGGCCATGAAGGACGCGGCTGTCAGTGCGGTGAACGCGTATGGAACCTCGAGCAGTGCTTCCCGTTTGGTGACCGGAACCTTTGAGCTCTATAACAGGCTTGAAGCAGCTCTTGCCGAGTTCAAGCACCAGGAATCCTGCCTTGTTTTCGGATCAGGCTACACCGCCAACCTGGGCCTTGTGACCGCCTTTGCAGGTCGGGGGAGCGTTGTTTTTTCCGATCGCCTGAACCATGCCTCCATCGTGGACGGGATCATCATGTCCCGGGCCCGTCATGTCCGGTATCGGCATAACGATATGGACCATTTGCGGTATTGTCTTGAAAAATATCGAGATGTCCCTCGCAAATTTCTTGTTACTGATTCCGTGTTCAGCATGGACGGTGATCGTGCTGATCTCTGCAGTATCGTTACGTTGTGTCAGGAACATGATGTTGTCGTGATGGTGGATGAGGCCCATGCCACCGGGGTGCTTGGAAACGGAAGGGGGCTTGCCTGCGAGCTGGGACTTGAAAAGGAGATCCCCATCCACATGGGAACCTTGAGCAAGGGACTCGGGGCGTATGGTGGATTTGTGTGCGCCGGACACGATATCATCGATGTGCTCAAAAACAGGGCCCGGTCGTTTATTTTTTCGACCTCCTTGCCGCCATGTGTCATTGCTGCGGGGCTTTGCGGGGTTGCATCGGTCACAAAAGATCCCGGGCAGGGGATGTCGCTGCTCGATCGTGCCACACGACTTCGTGATTTTTTGCGTTCTCTGGGATTTGATACGGGGTGTTCGACTACCCAGATCATCCCGGTAATCATCGGGGAGAATGCAAAGACCCTCTGGGCCAGAGACCATCTGCTCGCCTCCGGAGTCCTTGTGTCCGCCATCCGGCCGCCCACCGTGCCCAAGAACACCTCGCGCCTCAGGTTGGCCCTGCGGGGGGACATGCAGGAAGATCATCTTGCCAGGATCATGGAAGCCTTTGATCGTTTGCGCAGGGAGATGGGGAAATGATTGCTATAAAGAAATTTTGAAATTTAAGAAATTTAAGAGATTTAAGAAATTTAAGAGATTTAAGAGATTTAAGAAATTTAAGAGATTTGAGAGGTTTAAGAGATTTGAGAGTGTTGAGGAGGGGAGGAAATTTCAAACATGCACAACATAGCTGAAAATATGGGCCATGCATAAGGATATCTGTTTTCTTTCGGGGTGGGCTGGATATAGGGAGCTTTTTCCCGGTCTTGGGGGTATTGAGCATTTTTATGTTCCATTTTCTCCTCTTGGAGAAAATGACCTCAAGGATATCTTTTTGCGCCATATTCACGCGCAGACCCTTGTAGCCTGGTCCACGGGGGCGCATATGATACTCAAATGGGGCGATGCTGTCTTGAATCGGTTTTCACGGGTCGTGCTCGTGGCGCCATTTCTGGATTTTACCCGGTGTCTGCCTGTGCGGATTGTCAAAAGGATGCAGGATCGTTTGAGCAAGGAAGGTACGCGTGTGGTAGGGGAGTTTTATGCCACCTGCGGGCTGCCCCCAGGGGGTTGCATCCCCCTGCAAGATGTGCGTATTTCTGAACTTGTCGGTGGTCTCGAGTATCTGTTGCATTCTCATTGTGCACCGGATCGGTCTGCAGGTACCGGTACGAACATCCATCTCGTCCATGGGACAAAGGACCGGATCGTTCCTTGTCGAGCATTCCATGAAGTCTGCTCACTTTTGCCCCAGGCCGCGGTGCATCAGTTTCGCTGTGGCCACCTCGTTGATGAATCCCTGCTTCTCTCACTTATCAATACGACCACTTCTTGAAATCACGTATACGTAACGCCTTTGACCGGGCCAGTCGCAGTTATGAAAAATGGGCCGTTGTCCAGCGCGACGTGGCCCGTGATTGCTCCAAACTGGTTGCGTCCGGGTCCTATGACACGGTTCTGGAGATCGGCTCAGGAGCCGGATTCCTGACCGCGCTTCTCGCCCCCCGGGTCGATGCCCGTCTCTATCTGGCCCTGGACCTGGCCCCTGGCATGGTCAAAAAGGGTATCTATTTCACGCTTCCCGGTGTCTTTCCCCTTGTAGGTGACGGCGAGAACCCACCCCTTGCCCCGGGACGTGTCGATCTTCTGGTCAGCTCATCCGCCCTGCAATGGTATCTCAATCCGGACGAATCGATTCCCCGTAATCTGGCTCTCCTTCGTCCCGGGGGATGGTTCGCCCTGGCCCTTTTTGTTCAGGGGACCCTGGCGGAACTTGAAGCGGTGAGTGCATCCACAGGATTTGGATCGGCGTTTCCCCTGCGTCCCGCCCGGGAGTATGAACGGATCATGTCACAGATTAACGATATCAGCTGGGAGAGCCACAGATCAACCCGGATCATGCATTACGATAGCGTGGCAACCTTTTTACGGGCCCATCAGGGCACGGGCGCCAAGGCCACACCGCGGATGGGAAAGGTTGGCAGGCAACGATATGCCAGATTCTCCCGGGAATACAGCGAGAGATTCACGGACAGGGAAGGGGTTCGGGCCACCTATGAAATTCTCTATCTCAGCGGAAAGAAGTTGTGATTTGCGGAGAAGGGAACAGGAAAATCACTTGGTTCGTGGTTCAAGTCCGAGATCATCGAGAAGTTTGAGATCCTCATCAAGGGTTCTGCCTGAACGGGTCAGATAGTTTCCGGTCATGATCCCGCTGGCACCGGCCTGAAAGACACGGGGGTGGAGGTCTTTGAGCGTGGCCACCCGGCCGCCGCAGATGATGATTTCCGTATCGGGAAGTGCGAACCGGAACAGGGCGATGCGGTGCAGGCACTCGAGGGGACGCAGGGGACGGGCGTTTTCAAGAGGGGTTCCTGGAATGGGGATGAGAAAATTCATGGGCACGGCGTCCACCTCCAGCTCACGCAAGGTCAGGGCGAGATCGAGGGCCTGCTTGAGAGTCTCCCCGAGCCCGAAGATGCCCCCCGAACATACCTGGAGTCCGGCCTGTTTGGCCGCGCGTATGGTTGCCACCCGTTGCTCAAAGGTGTGGGTGGTGCAGATGGATGGGAAGAGTTCGGCGCAGGTTTCCAGATTGTGGTGGTACCTGGTCATCCCGTTTGCTGCGAGTTTTCTCATATCCTCGCAATCGAGAATTCCAAGGGAGGCGCAGAGTTTCACTGTGCCATCTTTCATGTCCCTCAGGGCGCTGGCCACCTGGGGGATTTCTTTTTTGGGCAGTCTGCGTCCCGATGTGACTAAGGAGTATCGATTGATGGGAGAATGCGATGCCATCATGCCGCCTTGTACAAGCTCCTTGCGCCCCAGCAGGGGGTAGGAAGGGACCTGGGTGACAAAATGACTTGATTGGGCGCAGTACCGGCAGTCTTCTGAGCAGCGGCCGGATTTGGCGTTCAGGATGGTGCACAGATGAATAGATCTGCCGAAAAAATGGGTCCGGATGCGATCGGCCCCTTCAAACAGCTCAGGGAGGTCGTGTTCGGGAATCCGGACCAGTTCGATGAGTTCGTCTCTGGAGAGATCGGTATCCAGGGCCTTGTGAGCAAGCTGAAAAATATGTTTTTTTGCTGTGGACATGATACGTTAGTACCTTACTCGCGAAAGTCTGCCATAAAAACAAGAAAATTTTATAACCGCTTGAACTTGAAACCTAAAACTGCGGCTTGGCCGCATTAGTTGACAAAAAGACGGTTGAACCACTCCGCAAGGAGAAGAGGGGACAAAACAGGGAGGTTCGGAACCTGGGCGATCACGGGAACACGGCCAAAGCGGGCGATGGCCTGGGCATGATCGTCATTGATTCCTTGATTCAGGATCACCCCGATGACCGAAATGGAACGGGCTCGCAGGGCCGCAAGGGACAACAGGGTCTGGTTGATGGTGCCCAGCCGATTGGGAGCAACCAGAATCGCTGGCAGATCAAGCTGTTTGATCAGATCGATCATCAGATCTTTTTCATTCAAAGGGACCATCAGCCCACCCGCCCCCTCGACAATCAGACGCTGCCCCGGACCTCCGGGAGTCGGTGGATCGGCAGGCAGGGTGATGGCTGTGAGATCGATGCGTGTGTTTTCCCGCGCAGCGGCCAGATGGGGGGAAAGCGGAGCCTTGAGCGTATATGCGGAGGCAGAAAAATATTCACGTGGAAGCCCGGTCAGTTGTCTGACCGTATCCGTATCCGTGGTCTGCTCGGTTCCGCTCTGGATGGGTTTGAAATACCGGGCGCCAAGACCTTGTGTGAGCATGGCCGCGATCACTGTCTTGCCGATATCCGTGTCCGTACCGGTGATAAAGAAACGATCAGGAAAGATACAGGACATGCAGCACCTGTGGGTGAAAGAGTGGGACGATGCTCTTCGATCTGAAGAATTGTCGTTCAGCTATGCTTTTTTGAATGCGACCTTCTGGATGGCCCGGGTCAGTTGGGAGAGATCCTCCGGGCTGATGACATAGGGGGGCATGACATAGATGAGCCGTCCAAAGGGGCGGATCCAGACGCCCTGATCGACAAAAAACTGTTGCAGGACGGCCATGTCCACGGATTGGTTCATCTCCACGACCCCGATGGCCCCGAGAACCCTGACATCGGCCACATTCGAAGACGCCTTGCAGGGGGTGAGCTCGCGATTCAATTGATCGCTGATGGTCTGGATCTGTTTCTGCCATGGGGTGGACATGAGAAGCCTGATGGATGCGCAGGCAACCGCACAGGCCAGGGGATTGCCCATGAAGGTGGGTCCGTGCATCAGGGCTGGTGCCGATCCTTTGGAGATTGTTTCCGCCACCCTGTCCGTGGCCAGGGTGGCTGCCAGGGTCATGCAGCCGCCGGTCAGGGCCTTGCCCACGCACATGATATCCGGGGTGATATGTGCGTGTTCGCAGGCGAACATGGTACCGGTGCGTCCGAATCCCGTTGCGATCTCATCGGCGATCAAAAGAATGTCATGGGCGTCACAGAGTTCCCGCACACGGGCCAGATATTCGGGGGAATAGAACCACATCCCTCCGGCTCCCTGGACAATGGGTTCGAGAATGACCGCGGCCAGCTCCTGGCTGTGACGCTTGAGAAGTGTTTCAAATTCTTTCATGCAGGACGGGTCAAAAGGCGCGTCAAACGGGCAGTCCGGGCGCGGGGCAAAGATATGTTCGGGCAGGATGCCGGTGAAGATTTCGTGCATTCCGGTGACGGGATCGCAGACCCCCATGGCCCCGAAGGTATCCCCGTGGTAGCCTCCCCGTATGGTCATGAGCTTGTTTTTATTGGTGTTTCCCTTTGAGAACCAGTACTGAAAGGCCATCTTCAGGGCCACTTCCACGGAAACCGAACCCGAGTCGGCGAGAAAGACACGGGTCAAGCCCTCGGGGGCGATATCCGTGAGCAGTCTGGCCAGGGTGATTGCTGGTTCATGGGTCAGCCCGCCGAACATGACGTGGGCCATCTTCTGCACCTGATCGACAAGGGCCTTGTTGAGCACCGGATGATTATACCCGTGGATAGCTGACCACCAGGAGGACATTCCGTCGATCAGTTCCCTGCCGTCGGCAAGGCGTATGCGCACCCCGTGTGCCGACTGCACGGGAAAGACCGGCAGGGGATTGCGCATGGAGGTATAGGGATGCCAGATGTGCTCGCGGTCAAAGGATAAAAGATCGTTAATTGATTGATTCATGGCGTTCTCGTGGGGGGTATAAAGTACGCAGGAAGAAAGTGCGCAGTACGCAGTGCGCAGTGCGCAGAAAAGACATAGAAAGTTCGCAGTGCGCAGTGCACAGAAAAGACATGGTGGATCGTATGGGCACGGTTGGTACAGCGTATGATGGGCATGTCGCTTTAACCGGAAATCCCGACCAAAGGCCGGGATTCCCAAAAATACGCACAGCTACCCATGAATTGCCGACTATGACCTGCGCACTGCGCACTGCGTACTGTGCACTTTTATGCACTGCGTACTGTGCACTTTTGTGTACTGCGTACTTATTTTATATCTCAAACAGCATTTCCAGATCGTCTCTGGTGAGTGACTTCCAGGCACTTTGACCGGGGATGATGGAATCTGCAATCCCTTTTTTCTGCTCCTGGAGTTTGAGGATCTTTTCTTCCACCGTGTTTTCACAGATCATTTTGTAGGAAAACACCTGTCTGGTCTGGCCGATACGGTGGGTTCTGTCTGTGGCCTGGGCCTCCACAGCCGGGTTCCACCAGGGATCATAGTGAATGACGTAGTCGGCCGATGTCAGGTTGAGGCCTGTGCCTCCGGCTTTGAGGGAGATAAGGAAGATGGGGATGTCCGGGTTGTTGTTGAACCGGTCCACCTGCTCGAATCTGTCCTTGCTGGTACCGTCGAGATAGGCAAAGGGGATCTCTTCCATGGTCAGCCAGGAGCGGATGATATGCAGCATCTGCACGAACTGGGAGAAAACCAGAACCTTGTGCCCATCTTCGATGATGGTCTGCGAGAGGTTTTTGAAGGCCTCGAACTTTCCTGAAGACATGTTCGTATTCACACCCGGCATATCCAGTTTGAGCAATCTGGGATGGCAACAGATCTGTCTGAGCTTGAGCAAGGCATCGAGGATGGACATCTGACTGCCGGAGACACCCTTTTCGTCCACCTTCTGCATGACCTGTTCCTTGAGCTTCTTGGCCAGGGCGGAATAGAGTTCTGTCTGTTCCTCGAGCAGGGCGGAGTAGAACACGTTTTCCACCTTGGGCGGCAGATCCTTGGCCACTTCGGATTTGGTCCGGCGCAGAATGAACGGTTTGACCCGTGCCTGGAGGTAATCGAGACTCTCCTGATCTCCGTCCTTGATGGGCTTGATAAAGCCTTTTTGAAAGGCTGATTGCGATCCCAGAAAGCCGGGCATGAGGAATTCAAACAGAGACCAGAGTTCCAGCAGATTGTTCTCAATAGGCGTACCCGAGAGACACAATCTGAGCTTGGCATCGATCTTTCTGACCGACCGAGCGGTGATGGTGTTCGGGTTCTTGATATTCTGGGCCTCGTCAAGGATCACGGTATTGTATTCGTATTTGAGAATCTCATCCAGATCCCGGCGCAACAGGGCGTAGGTGGTCAAAACCAGTTCGGATTTGGGGATCTCCTTGAACAGGCCCTCCCGTCTGGATCCGTAGATGACCAGTCGCGTCATGTTGGGTACAAATTTTTGGGCCTCCCGCTCCCAGTTGGGCAAAACCGAGGTCGGTACAATGATCAGGTTGGGTTCCTTGATCTTTTGATTCTTCATGTATTGAAGAAACGAGAGGGTCTGGATGGTTTTCCCAAGTCCCATCTCATCGGCAAGGATACCGCCGAAATTGTATTCCTTGAGAAAATTGAGATAACTCAGACCCTGGGTCTGGTAGGGGCGCAAGGTGGCCTGGACCTCGGCCGGGACCTCGATCTGCCTGATTTCCTGGAACTGATGGATCTTGTCCCGAAGGGTGTCCCAGAACTGGTCGGACTGGGTCTCTGGAATATCCTCGAGGATCTTGTCCAGGACAGGGGCCTCGAAGTTTTCGAATTTTTTCTTGGGCGGCTTCTCCGGATCAAGCCCCATGGCATGCAGCTTGTGTCCCAATTTTTCCAGCCAGGATTCAGGAAGGCCGGTGTACGAGCCATCCTTGAGCTGGACATAGCGTTTTCCATTGGTCCACGCCTTCCAGATCTTGTCAATGGGAACGCTCAAGTCCTCGTATTCGACATTGATATCCAGGTTGAACCACTTGTCGTCCTCCTGGGTTTCGATCTTGGCCACGACACTGGGCGGGGTCAGCCTGACCTTGAATCGGGTCAGGTCTTTTTCGCCATATACCCGGTACTCTTCGACCACTTTGGGATAGGCATCGAGCAAAAACACGATGGCCTCTTCGGGTTCCAGAAACCACAAGGAATTGCTTCTGGATTGAAAGCCCATGTCCACGAGCATGGTCAGGAGTTTTTCCTCTTGCTCCTGGTCCCGACGTAAAAGAAAGGATTTCCCTTCGAATTGATAACTTCCTGTCTGAAAGTCCTGATTGGGACCCGGCAGGGTGATCTCACCATGTTCGGTTTCGTAGATATTCTGGATCTCCAGGGTCAGCAGGCTGCCTTCCTCCCCAAGGAACAGCTTGGGATTGTAAGTGGCCGGGACGAAAATGGGGGCCATGCGTTCCAGAAATTCGTCCTGTCCATAGAGGTCCGATGAGGGAATCTTGGTCCAGACACGGTCGAGAAACTCGGAGATGTCCGAATTCGGGATAACCGGCTGCTCAGTGACCAGTTCCTGGACAAGCTGGGGGGAGAGTCCTGTCTGCAGGGGATAGAAATTGTGTTTCCAGCAGACCCACAAGGGAAGATTGCCGTAAAAATAGACTTCGTGGCTGGTGATGGAAAAGGGGACCTTGCCTTCGCGGCCGAGCATGAGCTCGAATCCAAGGCCTTCTTCATTGATCCGTGGACTGACCTGCAAACGCATGGGGGTGCTTTCGATACGGATCGGGGTTTCGGTTTCCTGCCAGAAAAGATAATATTCCTTGCGGATGGCCCAGAAAAACCAGGTTAACAGGCCAAAGGGAATTTCAACCCGGTGGCCGTAATAGTCCAGATATTGTCCAATCTGTTCACACACCCTGGGAAGTTGTGGTGATACTTCGCACCAATTGGGATTGCGGATGATCTGTTCAAGAGTAACAGGATTTTGAACCGTAGAAAGACCGGATTTGTTCTGTCGTGCTCTGTAAAACTCGATCTGCAGGCGTCCGTGTTCGGGAAAAAAACGATAAATAAGATAGTGTTGTCCTGCTTCTGGCTCAAGTTCCGTTGAAAAGAATATGCGGAAATTTTGTTTCCAATCTGTTTTGGGCTTGACCAGATCTTCATCCTGATCATCAGACAATTGCTCGGAAACCTTCAGAAGTACGGCTGCGGCATGTTTACACGCCCCGCTAAATGCCTCGGCACAATTGCAATAGACATTTACACTGCCCTGATCCAGGTTGATTCCTATTTCCGAGTTGTATACTTGAAAATCATCACCTTGGATCTGGCCTTCAATATCCCAGGAAAATTCGTTTTTAAGAATGTCCAGTTTCTGGATGCGTTCATCCAGGACAATGGCTTTGGCACCTTCGAGGATATACTCGGGAATATTATCGTTGATGTATTCGCTCAGAAGAGTTTTAACTCTGTGCTCTTCTTGGTCTTTCATGAGATGATTCTCTCCTTGAAACTCTATCTACCAGAATTTATATTGTTTTGTAACTATTCAGGTGCATTTCTCAAGAATCAGAATTACGAATTTAAGAAATTTAAGAGATTTAAGAAATTACAAGCGGTTAGCGTCCAGGTCCTCAATTTCTAAAATTTCTTAAATCCTTAAATCTCTGAAATTTACGGGCTGGCACTCAAATCTAACGATATATTCCAGCCTGTTGCTTTTGCTAAATTTTGACCTGAATAGTTACGTTTTTTGTATTATTTGCTTGACCGGCTCATTCAGGACAGATGATAGGCCGGGATGGGGTCACAAACCCGAAATATGGGCTTGGAGCAACAATAAATATTGTCATACAAATTTTTTACGCGCAACAAACGATTCATCCATCTAATCAAAGTTGAATTTTTTTTCAAGCACTTCGTGAAAATTATGTAGCCCGTGGCATCTTTGTCACCAAGACAGGAAATGAAAAAGGATATCAGGGGTATCGAGATGCGATTTATATGGATTCTTTGGTCGGTGATCATTGTTGTCCCATTCTTTGGATGTGATTCATTTGAAAGTCCTCCCTCGGTTTCACGAGTGCCTTCAGACATGGTTGAACCTGAAAAGGGGCCCACACCTGGAGGGCGGATCGTCTTGGGGTCCATTGGCGAGCCGAGTAATCTCATCCCCCCTTTGGCCTCGGATGGTGCCTCCCACGAGATTGCCGAATATCTCTATGTGGCTTTGCTGCGCTACAACAAGGAGATCGAACTTGAGCCGTGGGCTGCCCGGTCCTATGAGGTCCTGGACGACGGACTCCGGTTCCGGTTCATTCTGCGGAAGGATATCCGGTGGTTTGACGGCCATCCTTTGACCGCAGAGGATGTCGAGTTCACCTACAGGTTGATGATCGATCCAGAGACCCCCACCGCCTATGCAGAGAACTTCAAGGCCATCGAGTCGTTCACCCTTGTGGATGACTATACCTTTGAGGTTTCGTATGCTCAGCCCTTTGCCCGGGCTCTCTCCACCTGGGCCTCGCTCATCCTGCCCAAGCATGTTCTTGCCAACGAGGATCTCCTCGATACGTCGTACAGCAGACATCCCGTGGGGGCTGGTGCCTACAAACTCATGGAGTGGGAACCGGGAAGAAGGATCGTACTTGCGGCCAATGAGGATTATTTCGAGGGCAGACCGAATATCGACACGATAGTCTATCGGTTTATCCCGGACACGACAACCATGTTCATGGAACTCAAGTCCGGGAATCTGGACATGATGACCCTTTCCCCCCAGCAATATCTGTATCAGACAGACGGCCCCCTGTGGGAACAGGGGTTCGACAAGTTTGAATACCTTTCCTTCAGTTATGCCTATCTTGGATACAATCTGAAGCGTCCATTGTTTGCCGATGTCAGGGTTCGCCAGGCCATGGCCCATGCCATCGACAAACAGGAGATTGTCAAAGGGGTGCTTCTGGGACAGGGGCAATCCACCATCGGCCCCTACAAGCCCGGGACCTGGGTCTATAATACCGACATACAGGACTATAGGTATGATCCGTCCACGGCCAGGGATCTCCTGGCCACGGCCGGCTGGGAGGATCATGACGGGGATGGATGGCTGGACAGGGATGGTCGTGCTTTTGAGTTTACCATTCTCACCAATCAGGGCAACAGCCTCAGAATCAAGGCCGCCACCATTATCCAGTATCGGCTCAAGCAGATCGGCATCAAGGTAAAAATCAGAACCGTTGAGTGGGCCACCTTTATCAAGGAATTCGTGAACAAGGGGCGCTTTGACGCCTTGCTTCTCGGATGGAATATTCTGCAAGACCCGGATAGCTATAATGTATGGCATTCATCCAAGGCCGTTCCCGGAGGACTCAATTTCGTGGGCTACGAGAACGAGGAGCTCGATCTGCTTCTGGAAAAGGGGCGTCGGCTCATCGATCAAAATGACCGTAAACCCGTGTATGATCGCATTCAGGAAATTCTGCATCGTGACCAGCCCTATTGTTTTTTGTACGTTCCCATGTCCCTGCCCATTGTCCAGTCCCGATTCATGGGCATAGAACCGGCACCCGCGGGGATCACCTACAACTTCAACGATTGGTGGGTTCCCAAATCCCTGCAGCAGATGCGCTGATCACCGCCATAAATGATTGCCCCCGGAATCGTTTGAGAATACCATCACTTCCTTCATCAACTTTTTTCCAATACCATATCATCATGATCCGAATCAATGAAATCCTGGACAAGGTCGATTCCTACCTCTCCCCTTCGGAACAGGGTCTTATCCAGAAGGCATATATCTTTTCCGCCTCCGCCCACGCCGGTCAGATCCGGCTGTCCGGAGAACCCTATCTGTCACATCCCCTGGAAGTGGCCAATATCCTCGCAGGACTGCAGCTTGACGCCCCAACCATTGCTGCCGGACTTCTGCATGACACCATCGAGGACACCATTGCCACCCGTAAAGACCTGGCCGGTCAATTCGGGGAGGACGTGGCCAAGATCGTGGAAGGGGTGACCAAGATCAGCAAGATGAAATTCGACTCCCGGGAGGAGGCCCAGGCCGAGAATATCCGCAAGATGATTCTGGCCATGGCCGATGATATCCGCGTGATCATGGTCAAGCTTGCCGATCGGTTGCACAACATGCGTACCCTGGAGTTCCAAAAGGAGATCAAGCAGCGGCTGATCGCCCAGGAAACCATGGATATCTATGCCCCCCTGGCCAATCGGCTTGGCCTGTACATCCTCAAGGTCCAGCTCGAGGATTTGAGTCTTCGCTATCAGAAACCGGATATCTACAATCAGATCCAGGAGGGGCTCAAGGAACATCAGGTTGCCGGTCAGGGATATATCGACAATGTGTGTACGCTCATCGGCAATCTTTTAAAGGACAACAATGTCGATGGAACCATATCCGGACGGATCAAGCACACCTACAGCATCTACCACAAGATGAAGGTCCAGAAGCTGACGTTCGAGCAGATTTACGACCTGATTGCCTTCAGGGCCAATGTCAAGACGGTCAAGGATTGTTATACGGTTTTGGGATTGGTGCATTCGCTTTGGAAACCCGTTCCCGGGCGATTCAAGGATTACATTTCCATGCCCAAGCCAAATATGTATCAGAGTCTGCACACCACTGTCATCGGTCCCGAGGGGGAACGGATCGAGATTCAGATTCGGACCCAGGAGATGCACAGGCTTGCTGAATACGGTGTCGCTGCGCACTGGCTCTACAAGGAAGGCTCCAGGCTCAAAGACAAGGATGCGGATCGGTTTTCCTGGTTGCGCCAAATATTGGACTGGCAGGGAGAACTCAAGAATTCCAGAGAATTCATGTCGTCTTTGCGCTTCGATCTCTTTCAGGACGAGGTCTACGTCTTCACTCCGCATGGTCAGGTCAGGGAATTGCCTGAAGGAGCGACTCCCGTGGATTTTGCCTACACCATCCACACCGAGGTGGGCAATCAATGCTCCGGGGCCAAGGTAAACGGTCGGCTCGTTCCCTTGAATACCCCCCTGGTCAACGGGGATACCGTCGAGATCCTCACCACCCAGGGGCGTCATCCGAGCAGTGACTGGCTGCAATTCGTGAAGACGGCCAAGGCCAGGACCCGGATCAAACACTGGATGCGTACGGAAGAGCGGACGCGCTCCATCTCTCTGGCCAAGGAGGTTCTTGAAAAGGAAGGACGCAAGCTGGGTATCAATTTTGTCAAGGCCCTGAAAAACGGGGATCTCGAGCCCATTGCCAGGGATATGTCCCTCAAGACCGTGGACGATCTTCTTTCCGCGGTAGGCTATGCCCGGATCACACCCAAACAGCTTTTGCACCAGCTTTTGCCCAAGGAGGAATTGAAGCCGGAACGGGTTGAAAAGCGGGCGAAAGAGCAGGAAGCTGCCCGGTCCAGAGAGGAACAGAAACCGAGTTCGGACTCCATCAAGGTCAGAGGGGTCGAGGATGTCCTTGTCCGGTTCGCCCAGTGTTGCAATCCGGTTCCGGGTGACCCCATAGTCGGGTACATCAGCCGGGGCAGAGGGGTGACCGTTCATACCCAGGATTGCCCCAACGTGGCCAATATGGAGGAAGAACGCCTTCTTGACGTCCAATGGGAAGATTCCGGGCATCAACGATTACCCGTGAAAATAAAGATGAAATGCAGGAATCAGCGGGGGGTTCTGGCAACCGTGGCCACCCAGCTGGCCGAAGAAGACGTGAACATCGATTCGGGAAATTTCAGATCCGATGTCGATGGAAATACAGAGATTTTTCTCACTATCCAGGTACGGGACACCACCCACCTCTATGAGACCATTGAAAAGCTGCGCAAACTTCCCCCGGTTCTGGAGGTCATCCGCAGAACAACGGACTGACAGAGATAGCGGCGTTTTAGTTCTATGCACGCTCACCAATAAGAAAGGGGCGAACAAGATGTTCGCCCCTTTCTTATTGGTGAGCGAAGTTGATCCAGGCCAAGATCTAGTGCGCCAAGAAGTGTGCGACCCGGGTTCACAACCATGCAGAACTGTCCACCAAATCTGACATATTCCGTTTTATACGGACGAAAGCCCGGGAAGCATTTCTCGGGCTTTTATGTACTGTTTGAGTATCCAGCTGAAAAAACATGAAAAAAAAGGAACCTTTTTTGGAAAAGAAAATGCAGATCGTTCATGGGCAGGTGGTTTCGAAAAGAGCGGATATCCCGAAAAGCGCGCAGCACCCGGGAAACGGGAGCGTCGAGCGGCAACCTGCGTCCTCGCGAGCGATGACACCATAAGGGCGTAGACCGTCTTCATGCCGAGAAGCAAAGGAGGAGTCGATGAAATGGGTACACCCGGTCAGGTTGGCAGGCAGTGTCTGTTCGCTTTTGCTTCTCTTCGTATGCGAGGTTTATGGATTTTACAGCCCGGCCTATACCATCATGCCTCTTGGGGATTCCATCACCCGGGGATATGGGCAGTCCGACGGACTGGGAATGTTTTTCAACGGGTACAGAAAACCCCTGTATGAGGCCTTCCGCCAGCAGGGATACGATATTGATCTGGTCGGCCTGCAATGCGATGGCCGGTTTGAAGACCCCGATCACGAGTCCTACGGCGGACGAACCGCCGATGAACTGGGAAGCAATGTCTACGCCTGGCTGGTGAGCAATCCCGCCGATATCGTGCTCCTGCACATCGGCACCAACGATATAACCGCCCGCCAGCCTCCCTCCGAGATCGTGGCCGAAGTGGCAACCATCCTGGACGAAATCGATCGGTATCACAGCGAAGTGATGGTTCTCGTGGCCCAGATCATCAATCTGGTCGAGGAGGATGGGTCGGAATTCTACAGGGTCAACACCTCTCAACTCAATCTTCTGCTGTCTGACATGATCCAGTCCCGCATCGCGGCCGGGGACAGACTGACCCTGGTGAATCTGGAAAACGCCCTGGATTATTCTCCCGGAAGTGCTGATTTCTATGACATGCGGCATCCCTCGGAAATCGGATACCAAAAAATCGCCGACACGTGGTACTGGCCTCTCAAGGATCTCCTGGATCTGACCAATCTCCCTCCCCTGGAGGCGGGCGAGGTCGCTGCGGATCATGCGTGGAGACGGCTTGAGTTCGAGCGCAGATATGTCGATCCCGTTGTGGTCGTCAGCCCCATGGGGTCCGGAGACAGTGATCCCGCGGTTGTTCGC
This sequence comes from Desulfoplanes sp. PS50, assembly GCF_053851535.1. Lineage (NCBI taxonomy): Bacteria > Pseudomonadati > Thermodesulfobacteriota > Desulfovibrionia > Desulfovibrionales > Desulfoplanaceae > Desulfoplanes > Desulfoplanes sp. PS50. Next base: position 37,751 of record NZ_JBSPZA010000014.1, read on the forward strand.
GTTCGCAATGTCAATGCAACAGGATGTGAGATCCGTGTGCAGGCGTGGGAGTATCTCGCCGATGACCACGGCCCGGAACAGGTCGGGTATCTGGTCATGGAGAAGGGCGTCTATTCCCTGGCCGACGGGACCTTGATCGCTGCGGGGCATGTGGACACGAACGCGTGCGTGGACTTTGGAGATGTGCTTTTCGCGCAGACGGTTACCGAGCCTCCGGTGGTGGTGGCGTGCGTGGAAAGCTGCAATGAATCCGATGCGGTTTCTCTGCGTATCGATACGATCGCAACCTGGGGGTTCACCTGCAAGATGCAGGAGCAGGAGAGCCGCGAGCAGATCCACGCTACGGAAAGAATCGCCTATATCGCCTGGGAGCCATCCGTCGGCAGTCTGCACGATATCTCCTTTGAGGTTCGCCGTGTCGATCAGCTGGTCCCCAATACGGCTGTCTCCCTGCCTTTTTTCTCCAGCTTCCCGTCCACTCCGGTGTTTGTGGGTGCGTTCCAGAGTTTTCACGGGAGCGATCCCTGTACCTTGAGGTGGAATCAGCGCAGTGCCTCATCCATTTCCCTGTACGCTCAGGAAGAGCTTTCTTTCGATACCGAGGTAAGTCACAAGAGCGAGGACGTGGGGTATATCGCCCTTATTTCCAAGGCATCCGATGTGGATGCGGATCGAGACGGTATTCCGGATTCGGAAGAACGAACTGTCTATGGAACAGATCCCTCGCGCATGGACACGGACGATGACGGTATCGGGGACGGTGCTGAACTGGCGTACTGGGGTGATCTTTGGAATCAGGATTATGATCAGGACGGGTTGATCCAGCTTCTTGATCCTGATTCGGATAATGATGGCGATACAGATGGTTATGAGATCTCCAATGGATATAACCCCCTTGATCCGGCGTCCGTGTCACAGGGAACGACACTTCCCATTCTCGAGGCCGCTGCAATCTCCGTGAGCGGTGATTGGAAGCGAGTGGATTTCAAACAGTCATTCAATGATCCGGTTGTTGTGGCAGGCCCTCTGGAACTTGGTCAGGACGAGCCGGCAACCCTTCGCGTCCGCAATGTGGAAAGTACCGGATTCGAGATCAAGGTTCAGGAATGGGGGTATCAGGATAATCTGCATCTCGCTGAAACCGTCTCCTATCTGGTCATGGAGAGAGGAAAATATACTCTCGAAGGGGGGGTCAGAATCTGTGCCGACAAGTTTACTACCCTGGCTTCAGGAGCCCGGCAGCAGATCGACTATCCCCAGGTGTTCAGCGAGCCTCCTATAGTTCTTTCTTCGGTATCCAGTGTCAACGAAAGTGAAGCCGTGATTGGTCGGATTGATGATATAACCGTACATGGGTTTGAGTATGGTCTCCAGGAAGAGGAGCAAAGCGATCAGACCCATGCCCAGGAGACCATATCCTATATCGCCTGGGAGCCCTCATCGGGTATTTTGTCGCAAATGGCCTTTGAAGTGGGAAGGTCAGGACGGGTGGTGACGGATGCGTTGTATCATATCCCGTTTGTCTCGTCCTTTGCGGGCCAGCCCGGGTGTGTCGCTGACATGCAGACCCTGATCGGGACCGATCCCTGCAATGTGCGTTTTTCAGATACCACGGGAGACGGTGTCGATGTGCTCATTGATGAAGAACAGTCGCTGGATGATGAAACCTCGCATTATTCAGAGTCGGTAGGTTATTTCGTTTTTTCTGCCGATCCCCGGGACGTGGATCAGGATGGCGACGGCATTCCCAATGATCAGGAAGGAGTCTACGGTACGAACCCCGAGTATCCGGATTCGGATAATGACGGATTGCTCGACGGTGAGGAACTGACCTATTGGGGGGAGGCATGGAACCAGGACCTCGACAGCGACGGAGTGGTCAATCTGTGTGATCCGGACGCTGACGGGGACGGTGATCTCGACGGCTACGAGATCGAAAACGGATACGATCCCGGAGACCCTCTTTCCTGTTCACCCAATCAGAACGAATTGATCCTGGCCATGGGCGAGGTCCTTTTGGGGAATGAGTGGGAGCGGGTCGAGTTTGGAAAGCGATTTTCCCACCCCATCGTGGTTGCCGGGCCCATCGGATTTGCGGAGATCGATCCCGCTATGGTCAGAATCCGTAATGTGAACGCCACAGGATGTGAAATGGCGGTCAGGGAGTGGGAGTATGAAGACGGGGTCCATGCCCGTGAAGAGGTCGGTTTTTTCGTCATGGAGCAGGGGAAATATACCCTTAAAGACGGTACCCGGGTCTGCGCCGGAATGGTCTCCACCAACGGCGGAGGACTCCTTCACTTTGCATTCAATCAGCAATTCAACACCTTGCCTCTGGTATTCATTTCGGTGATCACTGAAAACGATGCCATCCCGGTGGTCGGACGGCTGGGGGAAATCACCACGTCCGGCTTCAACTATCTGCTCCAGGAAGAAGAGGAGGGAGATCAGATCCATGCCAGTGAGACGGTCGCCTATGTCGCCTGGGAGGCATTTTCCGGGACGGTGAGTGATATGACCTTCAGCGTTGTCAGACATCCTTCACTGGTGACCCATGAATTCCAGTCCATGACCTTTGATCAGGATTTTACAGCGTCTCCGGTTTTTCTGGCGGATATGCAGACCTTTTACGGCGACAACACGGCCAATCTCAGGTTCCGCAACAAGACCACAACCGGAGTGGACATCAAGATCGAGGAAGAGCAGTCCCTCGATGCGGAAGTGGACCATGTGGGCGAAGAGGTCGGATACATGGTGTTCCCCCGGTATCTGGTCGATGACGATCTGGACAGGGACGGTCTGGGAAACGAGGACGAAGCGACCATCTACGGAACCAATGCCACCCGTGCCGACACCGATGGTGACGGGATCAACGATGGTGAGGAGGTCGCCTTTTTTGGAGATGCGTGGAATCAGGACCCGGACAATGATGGATTGATCAATCTCCTGGATCCGGACTCGGACAACGATGGGTATCTGGACGGATATGAACGGCTCCATGGGTATGATCCCCTTGATGCGCAATCCTTTCCGCCGGATCAGCACACCCTTGTCTTCGAATCCCGGGAAATCCAGGTCAGCAGTGGTTGGAAACGGATCAATTTTCAAAAATCATACAGGGAACCCGTTGTGGTCGCCGGGCCCATGGGGCTTAACGACATCCAGCCGGCAACCCTGTGTATCCGCAATGTCAATGCAACGGGATTCGATATCCGGATCAGGGAGTGGGCGTATCAGGATGACGATCATGCAGAGGAACCGTTGACCTATATGGCCATGGAATACGGGGAGTATGTCCTTGAAGATGGTGTTCATGTCCGGGCCGGATATAAGGATATTCAGGGTGGAGAGCCGGTTTCAGTGCCTTTTGGCGAACCCTTTGATGAGGCGCCCGTGATCATCACTTCCGTTATGACCGACCGGGAAACCGATCCTGCTGTCATCAGAATCATCGAAATCGGTCTGCAGAGTTTTACCTGCCTTCTCCAGGAAGAGGAACAGGGTGATCAGGTACATGGGGTTGAACGGATCGGGTATGTCGCATGGGAACCCTATTGCGGCATCGTGGATGATACAGCGGTTGAGGTAGGCCGATCTCCCATGACCATGGATCATTATCTGCGCGAGGTGATCTTTTTGAGATCCCTGGCGGCTGCCCCCGATGTCTTGGCGGATATGCAGACATACCATGGCGCGAACACCTGCAATCTTCGCCTGGGAAATCGAAATACGCAGATGATGGAGGTGATGGTCAAGGAAGAGCAGTCCCTCGATGTCGAAATGGAGCATGTGGTTCCCGAGGTCGTGGGGTTTGTCGTTTGTTCCCGGCATGCTGACGATGTGGATCTGGACCGCGACGGGATCGACAATTATCGTGAAACAATTGTGTATGGAACCCTGCCGGACCATGACGATTCCGACAATGATGGACTGAAGGACGGTCAGGAGCTCGCGTATTGGGGAGATCGTTGGAACGAGGACATCGATGGGGACGGAGTGATCAATCTGCTCGATCCGGACGCTGACAATGATGGTGACTATGACGGCTACGAGATTCTCATGGGCACCGATCCCGCCGATCCCCTGTCCGTGTCGCCGAGCAGTGATGAGATTCTTTTCCAGGTGGGAGAAATCGAAATTCATGACGGTTGGCAGCATCTCGACTTCACCGGAGGATTCACGAACCCCGTGTTCGTGGCTGGACCCATGGGTTCGACCAACGCGCGTCCGGCAACGATCCGGGTCAGGAATCTGAATGCCACGGGATGTGATGTGCGCATCCGGCCCTGGAATTATCAAAATACGGATCATGGCAGCGAAACAGCGGGTTATCTGGTCATGGAAAGCGGTAAGTACATCCTGGGGGATGGCACACTGCTCTGTGCGGAAAACATTGAGGTCTCTCAGGGAACCAAACAATCCTTTTTCTTCAAGCAGAGCTTCAACCGGATACCCCGGGTATTCGCATCGGTGGTTTCAGAAAACGACCCCTCGGCTGTGGTCGGGAGGATAGATGATCTGACGGTAAACGGATTCACCTATGCGTTGCAGGAAGAAGAAGACGGAGACCAGATCCATGGATCCGAAACGGTTTCCTGTATCGCTTGGGAAGATTCCCCGGCATAGTCAATGGGCATCGGTTCGTCATCGGCCTTGTGGAACCACGCATCACCCATGAAATGCAAGCCTGTTTTCTGGGAAACGGGTTTTCCATGCCCCCGGTTCTTCTGGCTGATATGCAGGATACGGTTGGCGGTAATCCGGCCAATGTGCGTCACGATCACAAAGCCGCAACCACGGTGCAACTGGCCATTGTGGAAGAACAGTCGCGTGATCTGGAACTGGATCACTACGGTGAGCCCGTTGCCTTTATGGCCTGTACCCATGTCTCGATTCAGGTCGATCTCGACGGTGACGGATTGACCAATACGCAGGAAACAGATCTCTATGGGACCGACCCGGGCAATCCGGATTCAGACGAGGATGGCCTCAACGACATGGAAGAACTGACGTATTGGGGGGACGCATGGAACCAGGATCTCGACGGTGACGGACTGATCAACATCCTTGATCCTGATGCCGATGGAGACGGGGATCCTGACGGGCTCGAAATAAGGGATGGATATGATCCTGGTGATGCCCTTTCCACCGAGCCGAGCGTCACGAACATGGTTTTTGAAACCGGTGTCATGGCGATCGATTCCTCCTTGAGACATCTGGATTTCAAGGCAGGCTACAGCTCACCGGTCGTTGTCTTCGGACCGCTCGGTCATGGTGATAATGAACCGGCCACGATCCGGATATCCAATGTCACCTCATCGGGATGTGATGTCCGCGTTCAGGAGTGGGCCTATCAGGATGGAAACCATGGGCAAGAGATCGCGGGATACATGGTTATGGAAAAAGGCGACTATGTCTTAAACGATGGAACCCTTGTACAGGCGGGTCTGGCGGATATGGATGCAGGGAGCGGCAGTCGGGATGTTTTCTTTGCTTCCATATGCAATCAGCCCCCGGTTCTCTTTGCATCGGTGAGTACAGAAAACGATCCGTCACCCTGTGTGATCCGGTTGTCGGGAATTTCGAATCAGGGATTTACCTGTACGCTTCAGGAGGAGGAGGCCGCCGACCAGATCCATGGCAGCGAGTCGGTCGGATATATCGCCTGGGAACCCGCAAGTGGCGTGGTCAACCGCAAGCGGTTCAAGGTGGACAGAACCGGTTTGGTGGTCACCAGCTACGGGTGGGATCTCGTTTTTGATCAGGACTATTCGCTCAACCAGGGTTTTGTTGCCGACATGCAAACCTTCAATGGCGACAATCCGTCCACTATTCGGTGCGATCTGTTGACCGGAACCATGGCTACCATCCATATTGACGAGGAACAATCCCTGGACAGCGAGGTGAAGCATTACGACGAAATAGTCGGGTATGCGGTATTTTCGGATCGATAGTCTCATCCGGCGTGCAGGAAGGTACGTCAGGCAGTAGCGATGAAGAACCGACTGTTTTACTCTATCCTGCGCTTTTGTCATTGCCAGTCAGGCCCGGGCATGTTGCCCGGGCCTGACTGGTTTGGATTTCCCGAGTGGTGCACCCAGTGTCCCGGCTGGGGTACTTATTGACAGGGCTGATTTGTTCTCATGGCCGGCTTGCCTCATTCCGGGCGCTTTGAAACTCCCTCGCGGGCCTCGTACCATCAAGCCGTTGCTCCATAAGAACATGGTTTTTCGGCAAAAAGTCCGGCAACGGCTTGATGAACGATGCCTGGCTCGGTCAGACAGTCAAACCGCCCGGAATGGGGCAAGCCGGCCACTCTATTCCAGGTACTTGGACAAAAACAAATTTGCCTTGTACTTATTGATTTTCAACCATAATTGCGTTGCTTTTTCGTGCGGGATGTGTCAGCTGATTTTTTAAAAAAGTTGGCCTTCATTTTCGCAAGGAGAAGACAATGAAACGGATTCTTTGGATTTTTTTGGTTATTTCCCTGGTATTGTTTTGTGGAACCGCCACGGCTGCGGACCTCAAGGTCTATGCCGGAGCAGGCCTGATCAAACCCATGGAGGAGATGCGTGCGCAGTTCGAGGATGCCCATGACTGCGAGGTGGAAGTTCATTACGGCAGCTCGGGCGAGCTTTTTGGTCTGCTCTCCATGGGCCAGCCCAGCGACGTGTTCATCCCAGGGGCGGCAAAGTATACCGAGGATGCCCTTAAAAACGGCTGGATCGTCAAGGAGTCCATCCACAATCTGGTCCTGCATGAACCCATGATCGCCGTGCCCCAGGGCAATCCTGCCGGGATTACCGGTCTCGAGGATCTGACCCGTGCCGGGGTGAAGGTCGCCCTGGGAGATCCCAAGGGACCGGCCATCGGGCGGGTTTCCAAGAAACTTTTGGCCAAGAACAAGCTCACGGCCCGGGTTGATTCCAACGTGACCGTGTTCGCACCCACGGTGAACCAGCTCCTCGTCTATGTGGCCCTGGAACAGGTGGACGCGGCCATCATCTGGGGCGATCTGGTGACCTGGGCCGAAGGGCAGGGCAAGGTGGAGATCGTACGTATCCGGCCCGAAAAAAATATCATCATGACCATCCCCACGGCATTGACCGTCCAGGGCAGGGACAAACCCCTCGCCCGGGCCTTCAATGAACTCATGGGCTCCCCCGAAGGTTTGGCTGTCTGGAAGAAGTGGGGGTTTGAGCCGTGCGCCGGGTAAGTCTGTTCAGGGCTGTTCTGATAGTTATCTCTTTTGTAATCACCGGCATCCTGGTCCTGGCCATCGGTTCGTTTTTTCTGGTGCCGTCCTGGGCCGTGGTCTGGGAGAATCTCACCAGTCCGGAACTGCTTTTTTCTCTGAAACTTTCATTGTGGACCGGCGGAGTCTCCACCGTGCTGGTCATGCTTTTTGCACTGCCCGTGGGATACACCCTGTCCAGGTTCGATTTCATCGGCAAGGGATTCGTCAAGACCATTGTGGATCTGCCCGTGGCCTTTCCCGAGCTCGTCCTCGGTCTGTGTCTGCTGCTCTGTTTCGGACAGAGCTTTCTGGGCAAGTGGCTGCAGTCCATCGGGTTCAATCCGGTGTTCACCAAGACCGGGATCGTGGTGGCCCAGTTTTTCACGGCCCTGCCCTATGCCACCCGGATCATGAAATCCACCTATGACTACATCAATCCGCGGCTGGAGTTTGTCTCCCGAAGCCTCGGGTACACGCTGTTCGAAACCTTTGTGAACGTGACCCTGCCTTTGGCCAAAAGCGGGATCATGGCCGCCACGGTCATCTCCTTTGCCCGGTGTATAGGAACCTTCGGTACAGTGCTCATTCTGGCCGGAGGCAGCGCCGGCAAGACCGACACCCTGCCCATCACCCTGTATCTGAATATCTCCTACGGAAATATGGGCATGGCCCTGACCTGCGGGATCATTCTCACGGTGGTCTCGTTTGTGGCCATCTATTTTTTTGAACGAGCAGAGGCCGGATTATGAGTTTTCTTCATGTCCAGGATATCTCCATCCGTCTGGGGATCTTTCATCTCAACCGCGTTTCCATGGAACTTGAAAAAGATGAATATGTGGCGGTGATTGGCCCTACCGGAGCCGGTAAGACCATCCTGCTCGAATGTATCATTGGTTTTTATCGTCCTGAAACAGGAGGTATTTTTCTGGAAGGACGGGATATCACCAACGAGCGTCCGGAAAAACGACGTATCGGCATTGTGTATCAAGATTATGCATTGCTCCCCAACCTGACTGTCTTTGCCAACATCGCGTATGGACTCAAAAAATACATCAAGGATGGTGTTCTTGTCCGGGAAAAGGTCGAGCACATGGCCAAAAGTTTACATATCTCGCATATTCTCGAGCGACATCCGGAGACATTGTCGGGCGGGGAACAGCAGCGCGTTGCACTGGCCCGTTCCCTTGTGGTGGAGCCCAAACTCCTGCTCATGGATGAACCTTTTTCTGCCCTTGATCCACGCACTCGCAGGGAAATTCGGTCCATGCTCAAGGAAATCATCGCTAGAACGGGGACATCCGTGATCCATATCACTCATGATCTGGACGACGCCTGGTCTTTGGCCGACAAGGTCGCTTTTTTCAGTGACGGGTGTTTGCAGCAATTCGGGACCCTTGAAGAGGTTTTTCACCGACCTGCCACCCCTCAGATCGCCGATTTTGTCGGGGCGACGCAGTTTGCAGGTATTGTTATGGATACAAATGACGATGGAAGCCGTGTTCGCGTAGATGATATTGACATTTATACTTCGGATAAAGCAGAGATTGGAAAAGAGGTCATTCTCGCCCTTCGTCCTGAAGCTGTTCGCATCTACCGTCATGAACCCAAGTCGGAACATGCCGATTCCACCATGTGTTGTACCCTGGAGAGTATGGAAAACGAATGCAATATGCACTATCTGGTGTTTTCCAAGGGAAAGATGCGTATTCCTGTCATGATGACCGCTAACGGCCTGACCCGTCTTGCCCCACGACTGGGAGAGGCGTTTTTCGTTCAGTTGGATACCAATGCGGTTCGGCTGTGTTACTCAGGATCTTCGTCTGGATAGATGTGTATGATTGAGTAATCTTTCTTTGAAAAACAGGAGTGTGGCATGATTTTTGACGAAAGCTACTTGCCCCTTTTGCACGACCTTCCGTTTTTTTCTCTTTTCAGTGATGAGGAACTCCTGAAGATTGTCCAGGAAGGCAAATGGTTGCGCATTCCTGTTGGGCACATGGTGATCTCGGAAGGGGCGTATGAAGAGGAATTCTATCTTTTGGTTCGCGGCAAGCTCCGGGTATTCAAGAATAAAAAGACACTTGCCATGCTCAAGGCGGGTGACGTGTTCGGTGAAATGGGGGCATTGCTTCACGAATTCCGCTGCGCCAATGTCATCGCCCTGGAGGAGTGTTATCTCTTCGAGTATAACGAGCATGATCTCATGCGACTGCCCAAGACCATCCTCTATCCGTTCATGAAATATATCTTCAGCATAACCGCCGCGCGGCTGAAGGAACTGAACAAAAAGTACGTCCTACTGTAGATGGTTGTCGTGAATACATACAAAAATCCCGGTCCGAAATCTGTTTCGAGCCGGGATTTTTTATGTGGTGTATCCGATGAATACCGATCAATCGTAACCGGTAAACCTGGTACGTTTTTTTCGGCAAACCCGTACCACGATGGACAGGCTTGAAACATTACCGCATGTCGTAATTGCGAAATCCGTTTTCACGATGTTTTGTAGAGATCTGCTCTGCCAGGTTAACCAGGGCGGCCAGGGTATCTTCCTTTGGCATGCCCTTGCAGAGAATGGGGTCGAGAATTTCCACCTTGAGGTTGGGGATCATTCCGGCCAGGGTTTCCACGGTCTTGCCGCCCCAGCCATAGGAGCCGATGATGGACAGAAACTGCGTCTTGGGACGCAGGGCATTGGCTAAAAATGCGGCATAGGCGGCCAGGGGATGCGGACCTGCCAGAACAGTGGGCACGCCCACGACAATGGTCCCCGCATCCACCAGGGACATGGCCAGTTTGCCGATATCGGTGACAGCGAGATTGAACAATTCGACTTCCACGCCCTGTCGGGTCAGGGCTGCGACCAGATGGTCGACCATGTGCCGGGTGCTCCCATGCATGGACACATAGGGTAGAGACACGAGATTGCGAGGCGGGGCAGATGTCCATTCCCGGTACGCGTCCATGATCCACCTGGGCTGCTCGTAGATCTGGCCATGACTGGGTGCTATCATGCGGATATCGTACTGGGCGAGTTTTTCGAGATTTTTGGTGATGATCGTGCGAAAGGGCATCATGATCTCGGCAAAATAGCGTTTGGCCGCTTCATGAACCCGGCATTGATCGGTTACAAACAGCTCGCTGGTGGCGATATGCGAACCGAAAAAATCACAGCTGAAGAGGATCTTTTCCTCGACCAGGTAGCTGACCATGGTTTCAGGCCAATGGACCCATGGTGTATGTATGAATTTAAGTGTCCTGTCGCCCAAAGAGAGCGTGTCGCCGTCGGCCACAACAAGAAACGCCTCCTCCGGAATGGGTAACAAATCCATGAGCATGTTTTTTGCCTTGGCCGTGACCACGACCTTGGCTTCGGGAAAACGGGAAAGGACCAGGGGAATGGTCCCTGAATGATCCTGTTCGGCATGGTGCGAAACAATATAATCGAGTCGAGGAATTTCATTCAAGGTAGCCAGAAGGGTCTCGGAAAAATCCGGATCCACGGCATCCAAAAGGGCTGTTTTTTCCGAACCACGCACCAGATACGCATTGTATGTCGTCCCATCAGGCAGAGGGACCAGCGAATCGAAAAGACGTCTGTCCCAATGGACCACGCCTGTCCAATCGACTGCATCTGTAATTTTTCTCATTGGTTGCTCCGGGGTTAGAACGTGGATGTCGAAAATGACGGATCGTTGATTTTTCCGTTTACCCTTGACCGAATTCACGCTGCATTGCAAGCGATGATCAGAATAATGGCCACTGGAAAGACGAGGTACGGGCTTGAACGGATACAACCACTTGCCGATTCGACAATGGATATGCCATGGATCGGGTAGATGCATCCATGACCGGATGCCAGGGACATGGCATCGGCACATTGTCAGTCAATCTGCGACGCGGAGGTAAAAAAATGACCAATCAGGAAATCCAGGAGACCGCAACGAAGTTTTTCGAGAAATACAAGAAAACCGAAGGCGACCGGACCCTGTGGTCGGCCCCCTGGAAGATCTACGTAAACGGACAGACCTTTGAGATCATCTTCAGCACCTGTCCCAAGGGGACCTTCTTCAAGATCTTTGTGGACAACAAGAAGATGGAGGAAATCTGGGAATGGCCGGTTTTCCTCGAGAAACTGGATGATCTCGAGAAGACATACTCTCCTTTGTTCGACCGCGATGATTTTTTCGGGCAGATGAAGGAGATGGTGTAGGAAGGGCAGTTTTAGGTTTTAGGTGTTGAGTTTGGAAGTACGCAGTACGCAGTGCGCAGGGAGACGGGAGAAAAGGAGACGGGAAAGGCGAATGGAAGGTGAATGTCTGTAGGGGCGAACCTTGTGTTCGCCCAAACCGGAACTTGGCGATCTTGCGAGATGAGCAGGTCGTATGTGGTGGTGAGCGCGGGCGGGACGTCCGCGCTCACCACCGGCTGATGCTTTTGTTGTCATAACAATTGGAATTCACATCGGGTCTGGTTTCAATCGTCTTCTCCACAAACAATGGCCTTGGCCATGTCAAAGATCTCGTTGGCGATGTTCGTGGTTCCCGTGGTGTGGTAGCCATTGGAATAGGTCACGAAATCCACTCCCTTGTATCGGAAGATATTGGTCGTGTAGCCGGCGACCGCGCCGGTATGGCCAATGGGTCCCATGAGATCGGCGATCCCCAGTCCCAGATAGACCCCGTCGGGTGCTCCGACCATGGGGATGTTCATCTTCATCCGTTCGGCCTGAAGGTGCGGGGTCAGAAGGGTTCCGGTCATGAGTTCATCGAGCCAGACAAGGAGATCCTCCGGAGTGGACACGATCATCCCTGCGGCCCAGATGGCTGTGGGGCTCTGATTGGTCGCCTTTTCATCGGGTTCGAACCGGCCGTTTTCATTGTAATCAAAGTACCCGTCCGCATGGGCTCCCGGGATGGTGTTTGCGGTTGGAAACGAGGTGTTCGCCAGTCCCAGGGGTTCGAAAATCCGTTCGGCCAGAAATTCCTCCAGCGTCCTGCCGCTGCTGAACCGTTCGATGATCATCCCCAGGAAAAGATAATTGGTATTGCTGTAATACCCCTTGCGCCCCGGCACATCCAGAAGTTCTGCGTCATCCACCAGATCGATGAGTTCGGCCTGGGTCCAGACATGTTCGAGATCGTCGATATAGACATCGGCAAACTTGTCTGTTGCCGTGTAGTCGGGGATGGCGCTGCTGTGATTGAGGAGCTGGCGAACGGTCACCTGATTGCCCTTGGAATAGACGCCCGGCAGCACGGTTTCCAGGGTATCGTCAAGAGAAAGTGAACCTTCCCCGACCAGGATGAGGATGGCCGTGCCCACAAAGGTCTTGGTCACGCTGCCAATGCGGAAACGGTCCGTGGGGTTCATGGGGACAGACAGAACAGAATCGGTTTCCCAATCCGCGCCCAGCGACACTTTTTTTGTTCCGGCGAGAGTTGCGTTACCATAGGCGGTCTTGAGGAGGGACCCATCGGCAAAACGGACCACAAGTACGCCTCCGGGGCCGTTGGTCGAAGTGACAGTCGAGGCAAGACCCTGTTCGAGTCTGCTTTCAAACCGTTGGGCGTCAGTTGTACCGCTTATGCTTGCCTCACATCCACAGAGAATGCAGCAGCAAACAAGAATCAGCCAGCCTTCCAGAAAGTTTTTTTTCATGAGAATCCTCTGATGTCGGGGTGAATCAAACATAAGCGTGGTCACATACCCATACGTTTTTTTGTCTTTTTTGTGGCCTGGGCCGTCAGGGGATCGTCCGGCCAATAGTGTTTGGGGTAGCGCCCCTTGAGCTCCTTTTTCACCTCCGGGTAGCCGGTCTCCCAGAATCCCGCGAGATCCGTGGTGATCTGCACGGGCCGATGGGCCGGGGAGAGAAGGTGAATGCACACGGGAACCCTGTTCCCGGCAATCCTGGGTGTTTTTTGCCATCCGAAGATTTCCTGAATCCGCACGGCCAGGATGGGCTGGTCATCTTCATACCTCACTGGCAGGCGCGAGCCGCTGGGAACGGTCATGTGCGTGGGGGCCTCGGTATGGACCAGTTGCTGGTTGTTCCACGAAAGCCGTGACTTCAGACCACTGAGCAGGTCGATTTTTTCCAGCCGGGATACGGGCCGGGAAAAGAAGGGGGCAAGCCAGGTTTCCAGTTCGTCAAGCAGGGTTTGGTCATCGTGGGCCGGGAGATCCAGGCCGTGGTGTATGAGAAAACGCACCCTGGAGAGCCAGGAGCGGGCCGGTGCATTCCATGGAAGCAGGGAGAGTCCCTGGTCCCTGATGGCCTGGATCGTGACCTCCTGCAGCCGTTGGATGTCAGGGTCACAAAGCGGGGATGATCTGACCCGTATCTTGCCAAAATACACGATTTCCTTGGCCGTGGCCTCCTTGCGCGCCGGGTCCCATGCATATTCTTCCTGTATCTGCCACATATTTCCCAAATGGTCTTCCAGCCAGGCCCGGTCCACCGGAGCGGCCAGCCGGATCATGGCCTCGTTTTCCTTGTCGTCGAGTTCAGGAATGACCAGCCAGGAAAAACAGGTCAGCGGATCGGGTCCGGAAAATCTTCCTGCCTTGCCGTTTGTCAGCAGATAGCCTGTTTCCTCGTTGGTGTTTAAACGTCTTTTTCCAATGCGGTCCGGAAAAGCCAGGGCAAGCAGAGGGCCGCATGCTTCAGGAACAAGCTGTCCATCTTTGACGTGTAATCGCTTTTTCCAGATCCGGGCCTGGGCGAGAATCCGCCGGCACACGGCCTTGTTCACCCCGCGTTCCAAAGGTTTTTTCGTGATCATACCCTCCATCACATCGAGTCTGAGGCGGATATCGCGCTTTCGTCCCCTGCCTGGAGTGTGTTCGAAGATATCGCGTTCCATGAACAGGGCGGCCACAACGCAACCCGTCCATCCCAGATCCAGTTTGTCTGCCTCCAGGATGAGATGGGCCAGCCTTGGATGGGTACCCACTTTCTGGATATCCCGGCCATGCTGGGTAATTCGTCCCTGTGGGTCCAGGGCGTTGATGGTTGTGAGCAGAAAGCGGGCTGTTTCCTGGTGGGCCCGGGGAGGTGGAGTGACCCAGTCAAGCTCAGTCAGGTCGGTTGTTCCCCAGTCGGCAAGGGTCAGGATGAGATCGCAGAGATCCCTGGTCGATATCTCGGGCGGATGATGCGCGGGAAGGGTTGCCTGGCGGGTGGAGTTCCAGAGACGATAGCAGATTCCGGGTTCAAGGCGTCCGGCCCGGCCCCTGCGCTGATCAGCCGAACTTCTGGATACGGGGATGGTTTCCAGACGGTCCATGCCTGTTCGCGGGGAATACCGGGCAGTACGCGAGAGTCCCGCATCGATGACCACGCGGATACCCTCGATGGTCAGTGAGGTCTCGGCAATGGAGGTGGCCAGAACCACCTTGCGCGTTCCCGGCAGTGCAGGGTTGAGGGCCTTGTCCTGGTCGTCCCGGCTCTGGGTGCCAAACAAGGGAAAGATGTTCACGCCTAAAGGCAGGGATTTGGCCGCAAGCAGGGTGAGAATCCTGCGGATTTCCGGTACCCCGGGAAGAAACACGAGAAGGCTCCCGGACTCTTCCACAAGCACTCTGTGGATGATCCGGGCGGTATGCTCCTCGATCCGTTCTTCCCGCGCGGGCGGGACATACCGGGTAGTCACGGGATGGCAGTGGCCCGAAGCCGTGATGATCGGTGTGTGTTTCCCTAAGGTATCCAGAATGCCCTGGGAATCCAGGGTTGCGGACATGATCAGGATGCGCAGATCCTCGCGCAGATTCTTCTGGATATCCAGGCAGAGGGTCAGCCCAAGATCGGCGTGGATGGAGCGCTCGTGGAATTCATCAAAAATGACCATCCCCACATCGGCGAGTTCGGGATCTTTGCTGATCCGTCTGGTCAGGATGCCTTCGGTGAGGATTTCAATGCGCGATTGGGGGGAGGTTTTCGTATCGAGCCGGGTGATGTAGCCAATATCCTGGCCGGCATGTTGCCCCAGAAGATCCGCCATGCGGTAACAAGTGGCCCGGGCGGCCAGACGCCGGGGCTCGAGGACCAGGATCTTGCGTCCCTTGAGCCAGGGCGCGTTTTTCAGGTGCAGAGGCACGATGGTGGTCTTGCCCGCACCGGGCGGGGCCTGAAGCAGGATGCGGGTGTGCCGGTCAAGTACACGGGCGAGATCGTCAAGCACCTCGCCTATGGGAAGAGAGGTCGCGAAACCCGGTGGATGACTCATGGTCTGCGTTCAGGTGTATTTGTAGAGAATGTCTGGTATTTCTCCAGATCGTCCCGGATCATTTTCAGACACAGGGCAAGAACGGCCGCATCGTCGAGCTGGCCGATGCCTGGAAGAAAATCAGGAATCAGATCCAGGGGATTGAGGACGTAGAGCAGGGTGAAGGCGATGGCGGCAACGCTTTTGAACGGGATGTCCCGATACGCGCCGGTGTAATAGTCCTTGACCATGGCCAGAAGCAGGGTGACGTCGCTTACAAATTTCTGCAGAGGGCCGTCCTTGGCCGCAAGTTTCTGGATGGTTTCCGATTCCCTGATGACCCTGCCGAAATCGCTGTTTCCGATGGTTTCGGCCTTGGAAAGAATGAACTCTTTGTCGATCTTGTTCAGAATGCTCTTGATGTCCATGAAAAAGTGCTCACAACGGGGTTACAGGTTGTTTTGGTCCATGCAGCCGTTTGAGTGTCATACACGGTTGGAAAAATCAAAGCATACCTTCATGAGTTGCAGTTTGTGAGATCAGGGCTTATGGGAGACTGTGTTTCCAGTCACGGCGGACCATACCGTGATCCTGGGAAAATTTTCTGTAACCCGTGTGTGGATAGACAATGCAACGTATCGGCATTCTGGGAGGTTCTTTCAACCCCCCGCATATCGGCCATCTGCGCGTGGCCTTCGAGGTTCTGGAGCAGCTTGAACTGACCTGGCTGGATTTTGTTCCGGCATCCGTGCCTCCGCACAAGACGACCCAGGGACTGCTGCCCTTTTCCCTCAGGGCACATCTGGTGCGCGAATGTGTGCGAACGATCGATGGGATGCGGGTCAACGAGTTGGAGGCGGACCGCAGGGGACCTTCCTATACCTATGATACACTGAAGGCGTATGGATCAGCCGGCACGAAGACCGAACTCTTTTTCATCATGGGCAGTGAGGATCTGATCCACATCGGTTCCTGGTACAGGGGAAAGGATCTTCCTGCATTGACCCATCTGGTTCTGGTTGGACGGGGTGGGCTGGACCGCACTGCAGCCGACGAACTGATCCGGGAATTCTGGCCTGGAAGTCGAATGAACCAGGGGAGATGGACGCTTCCGGGAACCAACAAGGATATTTTTTTTCTTGAAATGAACCGGCTGGATATCAGCTCCTCACTCATCCGCGACAAATGGGCCAAAGGACAGAGCATCACCTATCTGGTCCCGGAACCGGTTGAAGCCTATCTTTGCGAGCATCGAACACGGATCAGCATGATCTGGAAAGAACATATGTCGGTGGACCAAGAGGTTCATGCTGACCGCTTCTAATTTTTCACATTGAGTACCTTACTCGTGAAAGTCTGCCATAAAAAACAAGAAAATTTTATAACCGCTTGAACTTAAAACTTAAAACCTAAAACCTAAAACTGCGGCCTGGCCGCGTTAGTACATTTTTAGCGTTCTGACGCAATCCGTCCCGGGCGAGCCTTCTGGTTCGTCTTTTTTTATGGCGAATACGATCCCCTTTCGGGTTATGGTTCCTGTCTTGTCTCCGGGAAACTGGACGGTCTTGCCCGTGGCCCTGGTCTGCCAGAGGTGATCCAGCTTGAAGATCGATTTTGCCAGGGGCTGGCCCGGACCCATGGTCTCCAGGGTGTGTTTGATCAGCCGGTAGCGTTCGGCCCGTTCAAGGCTGGACAGGTGGGAGGGGATGAATTTTTTCTGATCCTTTAGATGGTGTGCGATACGATGGTCCCAGAATGTCCGGTCGGCCTGTGCGCATTGCCACAACTGCTGCACTGTTTGGAGAAAGCCCGGATTTTCCTGAATACAAAGGGGAAGGATGTTCAGACGCACCCGGTTGCGCAGGAAGGAGGTGTCCGTATTGCTCGCGTCCTCCTCCCAGCCGACGCCGAGGTATTCGAGAAAGATTTGCAGGGTTTTCTTGGGCGTTCCCAGAAGCGGACGGAGCAGATGACGATTCCCATCCTTTCCCTGCATCCCTCCCAGTCCGGGCCATCCCGTGCCCCTGACAAGGCGCATGAGCACATCTTCGGCCAGGTCGTCGGCCTGGTGGGCGGTGAGGATGAAATCGGCCTCATGGCTGGTTCTGACGTTTTCAAGAAACCGGTAGCGTTCGATCCGTGCGGTTTCTTCGAGTCCCTGGCCGGTTTCCTGTGCTATGGACCGGATATTCCGGGTACTGCCCTCAAAGGGGATTTCGAGACGGCTACAGGTCGTTCTGGCGATCTCCTGTTCCCGTGCGGCCTCGGATCTGAGCTGGTGATCGAGATGGGCCCCCACCAGGCGAAGACCCAGCCGGGGGGCCAGGATGTGGAAGATGTATACAAGCGCTGTGGAGTCGATGCCCGTGGAATAGGCCAGGACCAGGGTTTTGCCCTCGAGCCGGGTTTCCAGCTCATTGGCGACAAATCCTTCGATGCCCAGACAGAAGCGGGCCCATGCGGGCGCAAGGTCCTGAAGTCGCGGGCTGATCATCTCAGACCGGGATGTCCCATTCCCGCAGGGTGGCATCGATATAGTCCATCATGAAATCCCGTTGCTTTTTGGTGGCATAGGCCACGCAGGAACAGCGCAGGATCTGGCGGGCCCGGACCAGAAATTCCAGCCGCAGCCAGTCCTTGCCGGTTTCCACGGCCATGTAGAAGGGGCCGCAGGAATCGGCATGTGCCGCCTGCTCGGGACCCATGAGTTCGTCAGGAAGGGGGATCTGGAACAGCTGGGGGATGGAGCTGGCATATCCCTTTCCCGTGAGCCGGGCGTTGATGGTTTCCATCTGTTCAGGGGTGAATTCATCGATCTGGTAAGAGCGCATCGGTCATCCTTTTTGAGTGACGGGTGAAATTTATTTGTTTTCGTACAATTGATTGGTGAGCGAGTCGTCGGAACATGGTCCGGATTTTTTTTGGCTGTGGGCATCGTCCGGAATGGTCTCATTATCGAGATTGAACATTCGCCGGGTGTCGTGGATGCATCTGGTTATCGTGTCCTCTTCCTTGCTCCGGCGTTTGAGATAGGCAATGGGTTCGCAGTACAATTTGCCGATCAGGGAGTGGGCAAGGACTTGCAAGGCTTCGTGAACCTCCGGCGCAACCTCGGGGCCGAGGGCCTTCAGGGTTTTCTTGATCTCCCGCTGGGCAATGGTTTCGCCCCGGTCCAAAAGATCCACGATGGTCGGTTTGAGGGCCAGGGATTTGAGCCAGACGGCAAAGCTGTCCACCTCCTCCCTGACGATGAGTTCGGCCTTGCCGGCCTCTTCCTTGCGTTCGGCCAGGTTTTCTTCGACCACCTCCTTGAGATCGTCGATATCGTAGAGATAGACATTGTCCAATCCGTTCACGTCGGGATCGATATCCCTGGGCACGGCAATGTCGATGAAAAACATGGGCCGGTGTCTGCGTTTTTTGAGCACCTTCTTGATATCCCGGGCACTGATGACGGTATACTGGGATCCCGTGGAACTGATGACAATATCCGCGTCGGGAAGATGATCGGTCAGATTCTCGAAGGGTATGGCCTTGCCGTCGAATTTTTCCGCCAATTCCTCACCCCGGCACAGGGTTCTGTTGGCCACGGTGATTCCCTGGATGCCCGCCCTTAAAAGGTGGGTGGCTGCGAGTTCGGCCATCTCTCCGGCGCCCACGAGCATGGCCCGTTGAGGCGAGAGATCCCCGAAGATGCGTTTGGCCAGCTCCACGGCCGCATAGCTGATGGAGACCGCGTTGGAGGCAATGGCGGTCTCTGTGCGGACTCGTTTGGCCACGGAAAAGGCCTTGTGCAGGGCACGGCTGACGATCACCTTGGCGCTGCCGTGTTTCACGGCCGTGCGGTAGGCCTGCTTGAGCTGCCCGAGAATCTGGGGTTCACCGAGGATCATGGAATCCAGGCTGGAGGCCACGGTGAACAGATGGTGAATGGCCTCGAGTCCCTGAAAGACATAAACGTGATTTTTGATGTTTTCTGCGGCAAAGGAACACGTGGTCCCCCAGAATTCGATCACTTCCCTGATGGGATTTTTCTGGGGATCACCGATGACCAGGAATTCGACCCGATTGCATGTGGACAGGATCATGGCTTCCTTGATCGGACCATCCGGCCTGACCAGACCCTGGAGACAGGGATTGCAATCCGGCAGGGCCAGCTGTTCCCGGATGGATACATCGGCTGTCCGGTGGTTGAGACCTATGAGATAGATGCTTTGATTCATTATGGGCAATCTTTGTAAAAAGTAGGGGAAGGTTAAGGATTAAGGATAGTACGCAGTACACAGTACGCAGTGCGCAGTGCGCAAAGCACAGTGCGCAGATCCTGGAGGCCAAAGATATGGGCTGAACCTCAAGATAGCGCCAAGTCCATTGAGATCACGGATCAAGTCCGGGATGACGTTGTCGACAAGTATTTTTGTCCCGTCCTGAAAAAGAGTTGTCACTTTTTTGTTTTTCCTGCGCACTGCGCACTGCGCACTGCCTCCTGCCTCCTGCCTCCTGCGCACTGCGCACTGCCCACCGCCTCCTGCCCACTGCGCACTGCGCACTGCGTACTGTCTCCTGTCTTCTGCCTCTTATATCTTTTTCACATCTGGAACTGATGATGCGTGGGCACGAAAAAATTGATGAACAGCATGGAGGCAATCACCAATACGAACAGCCAGATGGCTGTCTTGGCTGGTTTGCGTCCGTTCCAGCAAATGGCCAGCCGCTGGTGGAAGAGATAGGCAAAGACCAGCCAGATGATCAGCGAGACGACCTCTTTGGGATCCCAGCTGAACATGCGTTTCCAGGTAAAGGCCGCCCAGATGAATCCGCTCAGGATACCAATGGTATAGAGGGGGAAACCGGTCATGACACTGACGTGGTTGACCCGGTCACAGGTATGCAATGACGGGAGGTCTCTGGACAACCCCTTGAGTCGTTCCTTGGTCTTGATCTTTTTTTCCAGATACAGATAGGTCACCCCGGACCCGAAGGCCATGGCCAGCAGGGCGATGCTCAAAAAAAGCGCACCAATATGCAGACCGAACCACAGCCCGCCCAGGGTCTGAGGGATGGGCTGGGTGGAAGAGGAGATGGCCAGGGACGAGGTGAAAATGATCAGGGCCAGGGGGGAGGCGATCAGGGCCAGAAATTCCATCCGCAATCGCCACCAGAATCCGAAAAAGATGACCAGAAAACTCCAGGACAGCAGGCTGAAATAAAACGGACCCTGCCCCGCTCCCAGCCCCTGGGAATCGAGCCAGGTGATCAGCAGATCGATGGAGTGCAGCCCGAAACCGAGCACCGTGGCCCAGATGGCTATCCGTTTGAGCAGGTCGCGGTGGGTAATCAGCCCTGAAAGAAACACGAGTGCTCCGCTAAAATACAAAAACGCGATGCACAGTTCAAAGAGACGGAAAGAGGTCATGGGTCAAGGCTCCGATGGAGGGGTGGAGTTCTTTAGGCAGCAGTGTGGACAGGATTGTTTGGATTTCGTGTGTGTTTTTGTCGCGAATGGCCGTGAGCAGGGATGAACGGACCAGGGATCTGAAACATTCGGCGTTGTCGTCGCAGCATTGTCCCAAGGGAAGCAGGGCCTGCCTGATTCTGCCCAGAAGCTCGAGCAGGATCTCATATTCCTCTCCGAACCGACAATCAAGCTCCTGCCTGAGGGCCTTGCACAGGGCAGGTGATTTCCCGGATGTCGACAGGGTCACGATCAGATCACCCCGTTCGATGATCGAGGGGAGGACAACATCCCCGGCATCAGGGTCGTCGGTTATGTTGCAGAGAATATTGTGCTTCTTGCAGGTCGCCGCAATTTCGGCGTTCAGGGCGCGGTTGCTGGTGCAGGCAAAAACCAGTTGTACCTCGTCGAGATCGTCAGGTGACAAGGGGCGATGGACCAGGACGAGTTCCGGATGCTGCTCTGCAAGATGGGTCAGTTCAGGATGAAAGGAGGCTCTGTCCAGGACAAGTATCTGTCTGGGGCGGGCCTTGAGTAGGGTTCGTATCTTGCGAAGCCCGACCCTTCCGGCACCGATGACCAAACAGGATTTTTTATGGAGATCGAGTAACAAAGGATAATAGCGCATGTGGGCTGTGTTACCAAAGAGAGAAGGGGGTGTAAAATGATTCTATTGGTCGGCAAAAGTGGCTTGACAAATTTGTT
Organism: Desulfoplanes sp. PS50; assembly: GCF_053851535.1. NCBI lineage: Bacteria > Pseudomonadati > Thermodesulfobacteriota > Desulfovibrionia > Desulfovibrionales > Desulfoplanaceae > Desulfoplanes > Desulfoplanes sp. PS50. Next base: position 59,361 of record NZ_JBSPZA010000014.1, read on the forward strand.
AAAGCATGCTCATTGAGCTTTTTTTTGTTTGCAATTTTGTTGAAGAATGTGTTTAAATGTCCTTCTTTTTCATGTTAACATGCCGTTTTAAAAGATTTTGTCCAATTTGGTCTGTAAGTTGTTAGTTCCTGGATGACGTTTGACGACAATTTTGTGCCTACAGCGCGAGCGCATTCACCCCACATTGTTCAAGGAGAGATCCCCATGAGTGGCAATCAGTCCAGACAAGACGCCATCAAAGCCGTGACCAATTATGTTCCCACCACCGAACCTCTGAGTTATGCGGACAAGAGTGCCGGCGAAATTTTTGGGTCCAACGTGTTCAGTCTCAAGGTCATGGAGGAGCGTCTTCCCAAAAAAGTTTTCAACTCCATCAAGCAAACCATCGAGACCAGTGGACAACTCGATCCTTCCATTGCCGATGCTGTTGCCGCTGCCATGAAGGACTGGGCTGTTTCCAAGGGCGCGACCCATTATACACATGTCTTTTATCCTCTGACCGGGCTGACTGCGGAAAAGCATGACGGGTTTTTGGCTCCCGATAGCAAGGGGGGAGCTGTGGCCGAGTTCAGCGGGAAATTTCTCATCCAGGGAGAGCCGGATGCGTCCAGTTTTCCCTCAGGAGGACTCAGGGCGACCTTTGAAGCCAGAGGGTATACGGCTTGGGACGTGACCAATCCGGCCTATATTCTGGAAAATCCCAATGGAACATTTTTGTGCATTCCAACCGCTTTTGTCTCATGGACAGGCGAGGCCCTGGACAAAAAGACCCCGCTGCTTCGTTCCAACCAGGCGTTGAACGCACAGGTCAAGCGGGTGCTCGCCCTTTTCGGTCATACCAATGATGAACCGGTTTATTGTTTTGCCGGGCCGGAACAGGAATATTTTCTGGTTGACCGTAATTTTTATTTCGAGCGTCCTGATCTTCAACTGGTCGGAAGAACTTTATTCGGGGCAAAACCGGCCAAGGGCCAGGAGATGGACGATCATTATTTCGGGGCCATTCCCGAAAGGGTTCTCTCGTTTATGATGAAGGCGGAACACGAGCTCTACAAGCTCGGTGTTCCCGTAAAAACCCGCCACAACGAGGTGGCCCCAGGCCAGTTCGAGATAGCCCCCATCTATGAGCAGGCCAACCTGGCCAACGACCACAATCAGAGCATCATGACCATTTTGAGAGCCGTGGCCAAGGAACACGGTATGGCCTGTCTGCTGCATGAAAAACCTTTTTACGGGATCAACGGCTCAGGCAAGCATCTCAATTATTCGATCGGCACCAAGTCCCTGGGAAGTCTGTTCGACCCCGGAGAGACTCCGCATGAGAATCTGCAATTTTTGCTTTTTTGTGCAGCCGCCATCCGCGGGGTTCATCTGCACGGCGATCTTTTGCGTGCAGTCGTGGCCACGGCCGGGAATGACCACCGTCTTGGCGCCAACGAGGCTCCTCCGGCCATTATGTCCATCTATCTGGGTGAGCAGCTGTCCGATATCTTCGAACAGATCAAGACCGGCACCTGTAAATCATGCAAGACCAAAAGCGAATTGCGGGTCGGTGTGGACACCCTGCCGCCGCTTCCCATGGATGCCGGGGATAGAAACAGGACCAGCCCGTTCGCCTTTACCGGAAATCGTTTTGAATTCCGGGCTGTGGGTTCCAACCTTTCCATTGCCGGACCCCTGGTATCCATCAATGCGCTGATGACCGAGTCTTTGGATTACATCGCAACACAACTTGAGTCCATGGATCTGACTTCCCCCGAGGCCTTCAATGATGCTGTTTTGGGGATTATCAAGGAGATTATCACCGACCACGGAAGTATCATCTTTAACGGTAATGGATATTCAGAGGAATGGCAGGAAGAGGCAGAGAAACGCGGTCTGCCCAATCTCAGGACCGCAGTGGATGCCCTGCCGGTTATGTCTTCCGCTCCAGTCGTTGAAATGTTCACCAAGTACGGGATTTTGAGCGAACGGGAACTGGCCAGCCGTCAGGAAGTCTATCTTGAGCAGTACGGCCAGATCCTGGTCACTGAAGGCGTTTTGACGGCTAAGATGGCCAAGACCATGATCCTGCCGGCAGCCATTCGCTATATGCGCGAACTGGCTGATACCTGTGCCAGCCTCAAGTCGATTGGACTGGATTACGAAATGGCCATCCTCGGAGATGTCACCGAGAAGATGCGCAGTCTGAAAAAGGCCGTTGGCGAACTTGAAAACCTTTTGGAAACTGACATCGAAGAACCCTTTGAAAAGGCCAAATACATGTGTGCGAAGATTATTCCGGCCATGCTCAAAGTGCGAACCTGCGCCGATGTTTTGGAAGATATCGTTGCCGATGATCTCTGGCCGCTGCCGACATATCATGAGATGTTGTTTATTAAGTAGGTGTTAGGTTTTAAGTTTTAGGTTTTAGGTTGTAAAAAAAGGGCGCAGAAAGTACACAGTACACAGTGCGCAGAAAAAGACCCGCCAATGGCGGGTCTTTTGGTTTGGGTGATAGAGATGAACGGTAGGGGCGGGAGGACCCCTAGATGTCATGATCTGAGAGTGTTTTGGCTGATATTATTCGGGAAGCTGGTTGCAAAAAGGATCCTTTTGTCAGATAAACCAAAAAAATATCACTTTTTACGTTTTTTCCTGGGCACTGTGCACTGTGCCCTGCGTACTTCTATCTCCCCCGTCTCCCGTCTCCTTTCTTTTCCTCCTGCTCGTTCCGGTTTGGGCGAACACAAGGTTCGCCCCTACGGACGTTCACCTTCCATTCGCCTGTCCCGTCTCCTTTTCTCCCGTCTCCCTTCTTTTCTCATCCCAGCGCCTTGTTCACGATTTCCTGGGCCTCGGTCTGGATTTTTCGGAGATGCTCCTTGCCTTTGAAGCTCTCCGCGTAGATCTTGTAGATGGCCTCGGTCCCTGAGGGCCTTGCCGCGAACCAGCCGTTCTGGGTGACCACCTTGAGCCCGCCGAACGGGGCGTCGTTGCCTGTTGCCCGGGTCTGTTTGTCCAGGATGGGTTCTCCGGCCAGGGTCGTTGCCGTGACCAGATCCGGAGACAATTGTTTGAGTGCCGCTTTCTGTTCGTGGCTGGCCGGTGCCTGGATGCGTTCGTACACCGGACTGCCAAATTGATTTTCAAGATCCATATACAATGTTGCCGGGTCCTTGCCCGTGGTGGTAGTCATTTCCGCTGCCAGAAGATCCATGATGATCCCGTCCTTGTCCGTGGACCAGACCGTTCCGTCCTTGCGCAAAAACGAGGCCCCCGCGCTCTCTTCCCCGCCGAAACCGCAGCTGCCATCGAGGAGATAGGGCACAAACCATTTGAACCCTACAGGCACCTCGACCACTTTGCGATCCAAGGATGCTCCCACCCTGTCAATCATGGAGGTGGTGACCATGGTTTTGCCAATGGTAAGTTGTTTGTTCCACTGGGTTCGTGTGGAAAAGAGATACGCAATGGCGGCGGCAAGAAAGTGGTTGGGGTTGATCAATCCGGCCTGTCTGGTCACGATACCGTGTCTGTCGTAGTCGGGATCGTTGCCAAAGGCGATGTCAAACCGGTCTTTCAGCTCGATGAGTCCGGCCATGGCGTAGGGAGAGGAGCAGTCCATGCGGATTTTTCCATCCCTGTCCACACGCATGAACGAGAAGGTCGGGTCCACGTTCTTGTTGACCAGTTCGATATCAAGCCCATAGGTTTCGGCAATGGGTTCCCAGAAGCCGATTCCCGAGCCCCCCAGAGGATCCACGCCGATCTTGAGCCCGGCTTTTTGGATGGCCTCCATGTCCAGGATATTGGCCAGATCGTGCACATACGGCATGATAAAATCGTACTCATGGACATAGGGACTTTTTGCGGCCTTGGCATACGGGACTCGCTTGATCCCCATCAGCCTGTTGGCCAGATGTTCGTTGGCCCGGGCTGCAATCCATCTGGTGGCCTCGGTGTCCGCAGGTCCTCCATGGGGTGGATTGTACTTGAACCCTCCGTCTTCCGGAGGGTTGTGGGACGGAGTTATGACCACGCCGTCGGCCAAACCTGATGATTTTCCTTTGTTGTGGGTCAGGATGGCATGGGAAATGACAGGGGTCGGGGTGTAGCCGCCACCTTCCTGGATAATGGTCTCCACGCTGTTGGCGGTGAAGACCTCCAGTGCGGTGAGGGCTGCTGGTTCGGAAAGGGCGTGGGTATCCTTGCCCATATACAGCGGACCCGTGTATCCTTGGACCCTGCGATACTCACAGATGGCCTGACAGATTGCCAGAATATGGTTTTGATTGAAGGTCTGCTTGAACGAGCTGCCACGATGCCCGGAAGTGCCAAAGACGATGCGCTGGCGGGAATCGGTTATCTCGGGTTGCCGTTCGTAATACGCTGCCACGAGAGCGGGGATGTCAACCAGGATGTCGCGAGGGGCCTTGTGTCCTGCAAGAGGATGGGTAGACATGATGATCTCCTGATAGAATTTTTAAGGACGCATTGGTTTGCAATGACAGGGAGAAATGGAGAATCATGAACACATTTCTCTTTTTGGAACAATTTAGTACCTTACTCACCAGGGCTGATTTGTTCTCATGGCCGGCTTGCCCCATTCCGGGCGCTTTGAAACTCCCTCGCGGGCCTCGTACCATCAAGCCGTTGCTCCATAAGAACATGGTTTTTCGGCAAAAAGTCCGGCAACGGCTTGATGAACGATGCATGGCTCGGTCAGACAGTCAAACCGCCCGGAACGGGGCAAGCCGGCCACTCTATTCCAGGTACTTGGACAAGAACAAATTTGCCTTGCCTTACTCACAATGTTCTGTTGTAAAAAACAAGAAAATTTTATAACCGCTTGAACTTAAAACCTAAAACTTAAAACCTAAAACTGCGGCTAGGCCACACTAGCACAGGACAGGACGGATGTGAACTGTCTGCGGAGATCTTGCGGAAAAAATGAAAAGACGCGGTCGCCGTTAAAAAGGACCGCGTCGTGGATGTCTCTGCCGGTGGGACGGGATAGGTAACAAAGAGTGAAAATGCGTTCTATTCCTTGTCATTCCGATTAACGTAGAGCTCGATCACCACAATGCCTACCGCGCTGATGAGCATGGGCAGGAAGACATCTGCCAGCCTGGCTCCGAACAACACAAAGCCCAGAAGTCCCAGGACAAAAACGAGGCCCAGAATCCCGACAATGATATTTTTTATCATGACAAACTCCCTTGGATTTACCATGTGTACTATGGAATCCTGATGGTGTAGCAGACAGGCAAGCGACCCGACTGTTATGGAACGTGTCGAGCCTGTGGCGATCATGCCCGGTAACTCTGGCAGGTCAGTTCAGATGGAACGAGGGGGTGATTCCGGTTCAGCCCGGAGATTCAGCAACTGCCTGCTTTCGGCTGCAAAGCAAAGCGGTTAGGACGATCTCATTACGCTCTTCGTCATAGCAAAATGTTTCAATATGTTCTTCGCCGCCAAAGGCATCTTCCAGGATGGCCTTGAAGGCCAGGGCGGAAAAGGACTTTCCGCAAAGCCACCAGTTCTTTCCTTTAGTATCCCAAAATCGTTGTGATTCTTTGGAACAAAAATTTGCCGGGGCCGCCACTTTTTCGATGACGCTCATGGGGGTACCTGCTCGTTACATGTTTTTGCCATGGAACCTCGGGCCAAGTTGATGCCTTGCGATCATATCCGGGAAAATGTCAAGCCGGGACAGTCGAACAGGTGAATATGTTTTTTGTATGACATTTATATGTCAATATTTTTCGAAACACGGGTTATTATTTTTTTTGATTATAACAATGCTCAAATATAAAGTAAATTTTTTGGATACAAAAATATATGTCATACGCGTTTACGATTTTTGCTGATTGTAATGTATGGAATAATGCTTGAAAGGATGGTCAATTTTCGGTAATTGGCATGCTACATACTATTTTTTTCAAATAGTAGTTCTGTATCTGTGATATATTGGTTTTTTTGAAAAAATCAAACCCATTTTTTTCCAGGATAGCCTGTTCATCTGGCGCGCACCAGAAATCTTCCCCGACATATTTCGAACGGGGTGCGGTCACGATACGAATTCTGAAACTGCATTCCGGGTAGCTATCGAAAAAATGAGAGAAAAGACGATGTCAAACAAGGACATTTCCTCTACGGATAATCTGCTTGAAGTCATCCGTGGCAAAAAAGCTATTGCCCGCAATTCTACCGTGCAGCCCGGAAAAGACATTCGGAACCGTCGGGTAGCATCTGTTGTTTTTGACCCCAAAAAGACATCTGTGGGGATTTCCATATCGTTTGAGGGAATCTTCGTTGTTGCCGTAGAACAGGTTCCTGCAGGGAAACGGATTGTTGACTATCGTTTTATTGCAAACAAGTCGGGACGACCACTTGATCCTCAAGATCTCCGTGAGATGTTGCTCAGCGAAGGCATTGTTGAAGCCTTTCACTTGAAGAAAACAGCCAATTGGTTTCTTCTTTCATCTGAATCGATAGAGTTTGGAAATATCTCCATACCGCGATCCGTTGATTCCAAGGAAATACCCAACGCAGTATTCTGGGGAGCAAAAAAGAAAAATTCTTTTGATGAATCTGAAGTTGTCTTTAATTATTATCCAATTGATAAATGTACGGAAAAGGGAATCGATAAGAATCGTTTTGGGACCTATACTGTACCCAGGCAGAACACCCGGGAGATTCAAGCTGTTTTTAATGCCCTGGATGTACCACTCCAGGGCATTACATGCTTTTCTTTGAGTGCAGGCAATTTGTTGCGTGCACACAATAATACGCCAGACAAGGGAATCGTGGCTGTTGTCAACGTCAAGTCGGAATGGAGCAGCATCGATCTTTTTAAGGATAATGTGCTCGCATTCAGTCGGCGGATCAGGACCGGAGAGGTGAGCTTTGTCGATTCGATCCGGGAGCGGTCGGGAATGGTCCTGGTTCCGGAATCAGGTGCCGAGACTGAGGATGGTGACGGGAGTCTCTCTCTGGGGGGAATGTCTCGGGAAGAGGCTGCGGAATTGTTGTACGCCCATTTGAAAGGGACTGCTTCGGCATCGGAAGAGAACAGGGACATCATGGATCTTGTTGAACCTGCGGCACAGCGGCTGGTCAGCCAGATCGAAAGAACCTTTGCCTATTTCCGCACGACCATGCAGGTTCCTGCCCCGGTCAAGCTGGTCTTTGTGGGCAAGATCGCTACGTTCCATTCCCTGATCGAGTATATCGGATCGCAACTGGCCATGGAAACGGAAACTCTGGATCCCTTTGTCCTGCCTGGTCTTCCGGCCTCGGTTCCCATCCCGAAATCTTCATGGCATCGTTCAGGATACACCTGTGCCTGTGCTGCGGCCTTTGCCTCTTCCACGGAGGGGTTCAATCTCCTCTACAGTTTTCGTGATCGGATCCAATCCAGACGTCTTTCCGCCATTCATCGGGCAGCGGCCATGGGCTTTGTCGGTTTGCTGGCTGTTCTTCTTGTTGCCTTTGCCTGGTTTTTCAGAGAGCGAAGCCATAAACAGGCGGAATACGCTTCCCTTGAAAAGGAACTGGCCATGTATCCCGAGGATGTCACTCCGGCACAAACGCTGGGTCTGCTCGACACCTTGAAAAAGCGCCACTCCTACCTGCAGTCTTACAGCCATCGCTTCAGTCCTGTTGCAGCGTTTGCAGAAATCGCCTCCATTACCCCTTCCACTATCCGTATTTCCAGCATACTCAACGAAAACGGTAAGGAGCCGGGAAAACCCGGGTCACTGGTTATCGATGGCTATGTAACCGGCGAGTCCGGCCTGCAGGATTCCTATCTTTCCAACTACCTGGTCACGCTTAATAAATCGCCTCTTTTTGCCGATCCCACGATTCAGCGCCGGGAGATGGAAGAGGGCTCCGATGAAAAGATGATCCATTTTGTCGTCAGTGTGATCCTCTCCTGAAAATTGCCTCCTGAATGATATCCGCTACGGGCGGGTGTCTTCCAGTACTGATTGAAATGAACCTTTTTCTCTCTTTGGTCGGTGACGTATGCAAGATCAAAAGCTGATTTTCCCCAAAAAGACCCTTCTGGCCATGGTCGGCGGCACGCTTGTTCTCGTTGTCGCGGGGTTTCTGCTCCTCTATCCGCTGGTCAGGGACATGAACCGGATCGACCGGCAGATCCAGCAGGCCCGTGCCCGCCTGGCGGTCAAAAAGGAATTGTATCCCGATTACACCCGCCTTCTCCAGGTGGAGCAGATCCAGAAAAGTTTTGTTCTGGTACCCTACGAGGAACAAACCGCCCTGGAACAGGATATCACCACCTTTGGCTCCACCCTGGCTTCCCTGTGCAAGTCGTCCGGGTTGGATTTCGTCTCTGCGACTCCCTCGCCCGAGTCGATACGCAGCGAGAAAAACAGGGTACTTGTGGATGTGGTCATCCGGGGAGATTTTTTTCGTTTTCGTGATTTTCTTCTGCAATTGCTGCAGGTTCCCTCACTGGTTCGGGTCCAGCAGATCAGCGTCAGGGCCATACCGGAAAACCGCGAGTACGGTCTGAAATTGTGGGCTGGACTGCATTAATTTTCAACCAGTTATCTGTGTAAAGGCAAACCATGTCAAAGCGGGAAAAAATAATACTTCTGATCATGGCCGTTGTCGTGATCGCGGGGAGCTACATGTTTTTGATGGATTCGGGTACCAACCCATCCGTTTCGGATACAACAATGGCCGAGGCGACACATGCCAAGCAGGCTGTGGGCAAGGAAATAGCCAATCTTTCCCTGTCTGATAGCGCGCAATATGCCGTTCAACAGGTCAATATTCCGTGGCCCAGTGATCCGTTCAGGAAAATGAGCCTCGAGCAGGATGTTCAATCCGAGCTCCGGGATGGTGCCGGGAGCGCGATTGCATTTCTCTACACCGCCTATGTGGCCATTGGCGGCACTTCCGTCGGGGTGATCAACGGCCGGGAATACGAGCCGGGAGAGATGCTCGAGGAGCCCGGGTACAGGCTTCTTTCCGTCGGCCCCGAGAAAGTGGTCATTGCGGGTCCTGGAAAGGACAATACCATCGTCGTTCCTTACCAGGACGGGGAAACTGAGTAAGTCGTTGCGGGTCAAACCCGGGTTCTACATATTTATTACCGATTAAGCCGGAGATATCCATGGTGCGCATTGCAGAAAGACACACGCCGCTCTGTACGATGGCGAAGTTCGCGGGGACAGTGATCGTTGGGGTCATGCTGCTTGTCCAGACGGGATGTCTGGACAAGAAACCGGCCCCGGATCCTTTTATGGAAAAGTGGCAGAAAATGGCCGAAGAGTCGCGGGGGTATTCGCCCGAACTGACCGAGGAGAAGGTTGATCTGGAACAGCCCGATCCGGTTCAGGAAGTCCTTTCCGGAACCGAGGAAGAGCAGGTTGCAGAGCGTCCCCTGCCCACCATGCCCACGACCCTGGATGTCCATGACACGGAAATCCGTGCCGTTCTTCAGGCCCTGGCCAAGGCGGCCAGGCAGAACATTCTGATCAATACGAATATCAAGGGAAGCGCCACGGTGCGCTTCACCAGAACCCCCTGGAACGAGGCCTTCATGGCCCTGCTGAAATCCCACGCCCTCACCTATGCGTGGGAGGGGGACATCATTCGGGTCTTGAGCATCGAGGATATGAAAAAACAGCTGGAAATCGATGAACTCCGGGCCAAGAGCGCGAGCCAGGGAATGGCCATCAAGCAGCTTGTCCCGTTCAGGACCCGGGTGATCAAGGTCAAATACGCCAATATCTGGGATATTCAGGGATCGCTCATTTCATCCCTGGGCGGGGAGAGCAAGAAATCCGGCTCCATGAGCCAGAACGAGACCGGTGGGGCGGCGAGCAATGTGTCCATCTCCACGGAGCAGAAAACCGATCGGGGCAATGTGTTTGTCGACGTGCACAGCAATTCCCTCATTCTCCAGGCCCGGCCGGAAGACATGGAGATGCTGACGAATCTGGTCGGCATTCTGGACCGTCCCCCCAAGCAGGTTCATCTCAAAGCCTATATTGTCGAGGCGACCAAGCAGACGGGCCGCGAACTGGGCATGCAATGGGGCGGCAAATGGAGCAACAAGCTTTCGGGCAGTTCGGACAGCGCCACGATCGGCAGCGGGATCGGGGATAACGACGGCACGAGCGAACCCCTGTTCGGGGTCGGCAAGAGCGGTGAAGGACTGATCTCCAACTTTCCCTTTTCATCCATTGTCGCCCCTGGGATGGGAAGCAGCGGGCTGGGACTCAATTTCATGCTCGGGAATTCCGCTAGCGACATCCTGGAGGCCCAGCTGACGGCCCTGGAGACCAAAGGGGAGATCAATATCCTCTCCAGCCCCTCCATCACGACCATGGACAATTTGATGGCCTTTACCGAGAGCGGTTCCAAGGTGCCGTACGTCTCCTATGACGACGGTGACAAGACCGTGGAATTCGAGGACGCCGTGCTTCGGCTCGAAATAACCCCCCATGTCATTGATACCACCTATCTCAAAATGAAGATCCTGGTCAAAAAGGACGAGGTGGACTTCAGCGATGCGACCAAGGTGGACGGCAATCCGACCATCGTGAAAAAGCAGACCAGCACCAATCTCATCGTGCGCAACAACGAGACCATCGTCATCTCCGGGCTGACCAAACAGACCCTGTCCGACGCCACCTCCCAGGTGCCCGGACTGGGAGATGTTCCGGGTCTGGGCTGGCTGTTCAAGGGGAACAACAAGAGCGACGACATGGAAGAGATCCTGATCTTTGTCACCCCTTCCATCCTTGAGACGCACACGGAGTCTGCCCGGCGCGCGGTCCAGGAGGGGGACACGGAGCCTGTCTCCGATAACGCAACACTAACCGACTAAAAGAGCTGCTCTCCCTGGAGAGAGAATGTCTGATGGATTACTATTCGCTTCTGGAACTGGAAAAAGAACCCTTTTCCAATTCCCCTGATCCCGCGTTTTTCTATGAGTCGGCCACCCATGTGAGCTGTCTTCAGCAGCTGGAACTGGCCGTTCATCTCCGCCGTGGGCTCAACGTGGTCATGGGAAGGGTGGGTACGGGCAAGACGACCCTTTCCAGGGAACTCGTGCGCAGGCTGGACAAAGAGAGCGGGATGGCTGTCCATCTGGTGCTCGATCCCTCGTTTGCCTCTGCCGAGGAGTTTCTCCTGGTCGTGGAGGAGCTGGTCGTGGGCGAGAGTCCGGAAGGGCTCTCCGCGTGGCAGCGCAAGGAGCGGATCAAGAAACGGTTGTTCGCGGCCGGGGTCGAGGAAAACACCCTTTCGGTCCTGATCATCGACGAGGGACAGAAACTCTCCTCCGAGTGTCTGGAGATTGTCCGCGAGCTGCTCAATTATGAAACCAATACGGGCAAACTCCTTCAGGTGATCATCTTTGCCCAGGAGGAATTCGCTCAGACCCTGGAGACAATGGAAAACTTCCAGGATCGGATCAATCTCCTGTATCGTCTGGGCCCCATGTCCTTCACGGAAATGCGGGCCATGATCCTCTACCGTCTGCAGCAGAGTGCGCAACCCGGTGTCAGCCGGCTGCCTTTTTTCACCTTTCCGGCTCTTTGGCTCACCTATCGGCTGACACGGGGCTATCCCCGCAAGGTCATCCATATATGCCACCGGATTCTTCTCACCCTGATTATCCAGGGACGAACCCGTATCACCTGGAAAATGGTCATGGCTGCGGCCAGAGCGGTTTCCGGCACCTCTCCCCGAGGGCGAAGACAACGAACCGTTCAGAAAGCGCTCATGGCAGCGGTGGTTGTGGTCGCATTGGGAGGATGGCTGCTGCATGCTCGCGGGATTTCATTGCGGGATGCGCTCTTTTTGCATTCGGCCGGGGTGAACAGAACAACACAGGCCGTCGCTGATTCCTCGGCCGCATCCCCCCGCGTGAAGACTCTGGGTGCGCAGGAACCGGCTCCCGCAAAGGCGCACGTAACAGCACATCCCCAGAAAAGCGGCGATCCAGCCGGTAGTGAAGGGACGTTCATGCGTCCTGAAATAATGCTGGGTGCAATCCGGGTGCGTTCAGGCGATACACTGTACCACCTGATTCGCGGGGTGTACGGTCTTTCTTCGGAAGCGGGTCTACAGCAAAAACTCGATGAGGTCCTTGCGTTCAATCCCGCACTGAAAAAACGTCCTGAGCGTTTGCTGGTGGGAGATCAGGTTATGTTTCCGACCCCTGATCCTGTTAAGGATCCCTTTGGCGGCGGTCGGTACTGGGTCAGAGTGGACAGCTCGGACAGTCTTGAAGCCATCTACCGAATCCACATGAGTTCCAGGGCTGATACCCGCATTGTCATCCACAGAAACGATCAGGTCGGATACACATTCTCCCTGATGCTTGCCCATGGATTTCTCCGGAAGGAGGATGCCCTGCAGGCCGGTTCGCGATATCAAAGCGATTCAGGACAGGCTGCTGTTGTGGTCGACAAGTCACTGTGGAGCAAGGATGTCTTTTTTTCAGTTCTTCCGCTGCCGGGTACCTGGAACGCAATGCAATTTTCAACGGACACGAACACGATAGAGCATATTGAAACTGTGAGGATACCAGGTTGAGAAAACGAATGCGTCTTGGAGAAATGCTGGTCTCCGCCGGCCTGCTGACAGAAGAGCAGCTTGGCAGGGCCCTGGACGAACAGAAGAAAAGCGGCCTCAAGCTGGGCGAATACCTGATCCGCAACAGCGTCATCAAGGAATCCCAGGTCATTGACCTGATCAGTCGTCAGATGCGGATCAAAAAGTTCAGCCATCAGGAGTTTCCCCTGGATGGGGCCCTGGCCGAATACATTCCAGCGGAAATGGCCTCCAGATACAAGGTCGCCCCCCTCCGGGTTCAGTCCAATCTCCTTTTGGTGGCCATGGTCGATCCCATGGATATAAACGCCCTGGATGCCATAGAAATCCAGACCGACATGGAGGTGGAACCCGTCATCTGTACGGAGCAGGAGCTCGATCAGCTCATTGCCGGACTCTACAATGTGCGGGTGGGCATGGACGGGTTCATGGAGAACATGAGCAATCTGGAGGTGGAGAGCAAGTCCTCCGCGTCTTCCTCTTCCGCCGATGTCGAGGTCAGTTCCCTGGAGGACATGGCCTCGGAGGTTCCCATCATTCGGCTGGTCAACTCCATCCTCTCCCAGGCGGTGCGGGAAAAGGCCTCGGATATCCATATCAGCCCGGAGAAGAATCACGTGCAGATCCGCTTTCGCATCGACGGTGTTCTGCAGGAGATTCCCTCGCCGCCCAAATCCCTGCATCTGGCCGTTGTCTCGCGTCTGAAGATCCTCGGGAACATGGATATCGCCAATACCCGTATTCCCCAGGACGGCCGTTTTACCGTGACCATGGACAAAAAGGAAATCAATATCCGTGTTTCAACCCTGCCGACCATCTACGGCGAAAATGTGGTCATGCGTCTTCTGGACATGAGCGCGGGCGGTTATACCCTGGACGAGCTGGGCATGGCTGAAACCGATCGGGACAAGATCGCCGGGGTGATCCAGAAGCCCTACGGCATGATTTTGTGCACCGGTCCCACAGGAAGTGGAAAAAGCACCTCGCTGTATGCCATGCTGCAGACGATCAACACCCCGGATATCAACATCATTACCCTGGAAGATCCCGTGGAATACCGGGTCGCGAACATTCGGCAGGTCCAGCTGAATACCAAGGCCGGGATGACCTTTGCCAGCGGGCTCAGATCCATTCTCAGACAGGATCCCGACGTGGTCATGGTCGGAGAGATCAGGGATCATGAAACCGCGAATATCGCTGTGCAGGCGGCCCTGACCGGTCACAGGCTGCTCTCAACCGTGCATACCAACGACGCGGCCGGCGCGATTACCCGTTTTATAGACATGGGGGTCGAGCCCTTTCTGGTTTCCTCGGTCATGCTCGCATCCATTGCGCAACGACTGGTGCGTAAGGTCTGCCCCTATTGCAGGGAAGAATACGCCCCTGATCCCTCGCTTGTGAAGTTCTGGGGGCTACACAATGTCAAAGATGCTGTTTTTCACCGTGGAACGGGTTGTTATCAGTGTAATAATACCGGATTCAAGGGCCGCAGCGGGATTTACGAAGTTCTGATAAACGACGATCAGGTCCAGGATATGATCCTGCACCGGGCGTCCGCCCAGGAAATTACCCGGACTCTGCAGAAAAACGGCAATCTGCGTACTCTCAAGGAAGACGCCGCGTTCAAGGTATTGCACGGCGTGACAACCCTGGAAGAGGCCACACGGGCCGTCATGGTATAGATGATGAAATTTACCTATAAGGCCATCACGGATGTCGGGTCCCCTGTCAGCGGCAGTATCGAGGCCGAGAATCGCGATGCGGCCAATGCCCTTTTGTACCAGAAGGGGTATATCCCCTCCAAGGTCGTTCCAGAAAAGGGATCATCGGAATTCTTGGAAAATCTGCAGACCCGCCTGACCAAGATCAAGCCCCAGGAACTCATCCTGTTTACCAAGCAGTTCCGGACCATGTTCAAGGCCGGCGTGTCCATTATGGAAATCTTCAAGACCATGGAGGTTCAGACCGAGAATCGCCGGCTCAAGCAGATTGTCGCTGAAATCGGGGAAGACGTGCAAAGCGGTATTTCTCTGGCCGACGCCTTTGGCAAGCATCCCCGGGTATTTTCCCCGCTGTACTGCAATATGATCAAGGCGGGCGAGGCCAGTGGTGCCCTGCCCGAGGTTCTTAACCGGCTCATCTATCTGCTCTCTCATGAGCACAAGGTCAAAAGCGATATCAAGTCCGCCCTGCAGTACCCGACCATCGTGCTTATCGCTCTGGGAATCGCCTTTTTTGTTTTGTTGACCTTTGTCATCCCCAAGTTCGTGGGCATCTTCAAGTCGGCCGGCATTGATCTGCCCCTGCCGACTCTGATCTGCATGTATCTGTATGCCTTTATTTCCACCTATTGGTATATTTGTATCGCCGGGGTGTTGGCGTTGATCTTCGGTCTTCGTTATTACTTCAGGACAGACACGGGTCGGCTTATGCGGGACCGTGTACTTTTGCGTATGCCCATTATTGGGCCGGTTTTTTCCAAATCGGCCATGTCCCGGTTTGCCTCCATCTTCGCCATTCTCCAGGCCAGCGGGGTTTCGGTCCTGGATTCCCTTGATATCCTCTCCCAGACCATCGGCAACTCCGCTATTTCCAAAGAATTCGATAAGATCAAAGTCCTTTTGCACGAGGGCAGAGGGATTTCCGGCCCCTTGAGCCAGGCCAGATATTTCACCCCCATGGTCGTGCACATGGTGGCCATCGGCGAGGAATCCGGCAATCTGGACGAGATGCTCCAGGAGGTCTCCAACCACTACGATGACGAAGTGGCCTATGCCGTCTCCCAGATGTCCACCAACCTCGGCCCCATCCTCATCGTCGGCCTGGCCGCAGTGGTCGGCTTCTTCGCCCTGGCCATCTTCCTGCCCATGTGGGATCTGACGAAGATGGTACGGTAGAAAAAGTACGCAGAACACAGTGCGCAGTGCGCAGTGGAAGACAAAAGAATGGTAACGGGATGTGAATCGTCGTGGGATAAATTCCTGTGTCAGCCAGAAGCTGGAAAGAAAAAGAAGGGAAAAAAGACTTTTTGTAGTTCTAATAATTCAGACTTGATCAGACATTCACACCTTTGATAAGTATTGGATTGTCAGTTTAGTTCAAATTATCAAATATGATGTGTGCTGAACAGTTCTTGTTTTTTTCTGCGCACTGCGAACTGTGTACTTTGTACTTTGGTATACTGCGAACTTAATGCACTCCCTTTCTTACAACCTAACACTTTTTTTACTCATGCCTGACAACCCGACACCTTCTTATACATTTTCCTTCAAAAATATTCGCGTCGTTCTAAGTCTGCGGTTTCTGGTGCCGTTTATTTTCAGCGGGTTTGCCCTGCTTTCATTTCTGCTCGCCTCTCTGCTTTCCGCTTATTATACGCAGAGTTCCTGGGCCCTTCGGTTCTGGGGGCTGGCCGTGTGGGTGGTTTCGTATGTGCTGGCCTATGTGGTCATGGGGATGATCATCCGGCCGCTGGAAACGTTTGTCAGCAAGGTCGAGAAGATCAGGGCGCTGGAAGAGAAAGGGCCTTCGGACAATGAAGGCGGGAAGAAAAAAACACTCCCCCGCAACGAGCTGGAACGGTTCACCCGGGTGCTCGACGGGGTCACGGACATGCTCACCCAGACGGAAAGCAAGATTTATTTTCCGGACATGGTCGGGGAGAGCAGGGCCATGCGGGCGGTCTTTTCCCAGATGCTCGTGGTGGCGGGGAGCGATACCACCGCGCTCATTCTCGGAGAATCAGGGACCGGCAAGGAGCTGGCAGCCGAGGCGATTCACAAAAACAGTGCGCGCGCGTCCGGCCCTTTGATTAAAGTCAATTGCGCGGCCATTCCGGATACATTGGTGGAAAGCGAGCTTTTCGGCCATGAAAAAGGGGCCTTTACCGGGGCCACGAATGCCAGGCAGGGGAAATTTGAACAGGCGTCAGGCGGGACGATCTTTTTGGACGAGATCGGGGATATGCCGTTGGAAACCCAGGCCAAGCTGCTTCGGGTCGTGCAGGACAGGGAGGTCATCCGGGTCGGAGGCAGCAACCCGGTCAAGGTCAATGTGCGGGTGATTGCCGCGACCAACAAGTGCCTGGCTGAAGAGGTGCGGGAAAAGCGGTTTCGGGAGGATCTCTATTTCCGGATCAATGTGTTCCCCATCGAGCTGCCCCCTTTGCGGGACCGGTTGGAAGATATCCCCTTGTTCATCGACTGGTTTGCCACCCGCATGGGCAGGAAGATAACGATTTCGGATCAGGCCCGGCAGATGCTCATGTCCCACGCCTGGCCCGGGAATGTGCGCGAACTGCTGCATGCCCTGGAAAGGGCGAGCCTGCTCGCCGGGGAAGGGGAGATCCAGCCCTCACATCTGCCGCCCCCATTGCGCGGCGGTCTGCCCGTGGTGGAGGAAGAGGATGACCCCCCCGGCCTTGATGAGCGGCTCAAACGGATCGAAAAGACAATCATCCAGGATGCCCTCCAGCAGACCCAGGGCGTTCAGGTGCGTGCGGCCGAACTGCTGGGTATCCAGGTCCGAAGTTTGTGGCACAGGATCAAGAAGTTGGAGATCGATGTGACCAGGTACAAGCCGTAGTTCATGTCTTATGTCTTTGAAAAGGAAATCTTTCTCGGAGGTTTCCATCAATCCGTTCTACAACCAATTTATTCCCTTGACGGAATATTTATTGCGGCATATTTAACCGATGCGGGCTGGCGCTTTTAACCCAACAAAGGCATGAGCTGTCTGGTATGCTCGTCAACTACGGGTAAATGCGTGGACAAAACGGGAACGGAGTCCTTTTCCCTGCCGGACAGTCACCAGGAGAAAATTTCCAGTGCTGTGCACATCGCTACGAATTTTTTGAGTAAGGTACTGAAATGAGTTGGGACGTAGAGTATACCGACGAATTCGAGCACTGGTGGAATTGTCTTTCCGAATCAGAACAAGAAGCAGTGGCTGTTTCAGTAGGTCTTCTGGAGGCCAAAGGTCCTGAATTGGGGTTCCCGCATTCCAGTGGTGTTAATGGATCGAAACACAAGCACATGCGAGAACTTCGTACCGTCAACACGGGCAAACCTCTCAGAACTCTCTATGCATTCGATCCCCGAAGGACTGCAATTTTACTGATCGGCGGCGACAAGACTGGCGATAATCGTTGGTATGAAGTACATATTCCCCTCGCAGATCGGCTTTACGATGAACATTTGACCGAATTGGCAAAGGAGGATCATAATAATGACTAATAACTTTTCAAAACTCCGTGAAAAAATGTCACCGGAAGTTCAAGAGCGAGTAGAGTCCAGAACAAAAAACGAACTTATCAAGATGCGACTCGACGAACTTCGCAAAGTTCGTGGCCTTTCCCAAAAAGAATTGTCCGTGCTTCTTCACGTACAGCAACCTGCAGTCGCAAAACTCGAGAAGAGAACGGACATGTATATCTCTTCCCTTCGCAATCATATAGAGGCGTTGGGCGGTAAACTCGAGATTGTTGCCAAGTTTCCGGATGGATCAATACAGATCGACAACTTTTCCGATCTGAACAACAACACTTCTGTCTAAGTTTCTCTAGATTGAGCGGTTTTTTAGTTATTGGTTTATTTATTGGTTTATTGTTTCAGCTCGTACGAAGCCTTTTCATGGAATAAACCCCATCTGCCCCGGCGAGTTGGGTGAATTTTCGTTCGTCTTTGGATGTAAGCATATGTTTGACCTGGTCAAAGACCTCCTTGACGAATTCCTTTGATCCCAGGATGCCGGCATCGCTGAAATATTTGGTTTTGTAGCAGAAAAGTTCGAACCGTTTCAGTTCAAAATTTTTCCTTCTCTCCTTCCTGACAATCTCCGGGTCCATGGGCTTGCCCTTGCCTGTATCCACGGCCCCGGTTTCATACACGAATTGTCTGTATTTACGGATGATTTGCTCTGGGTCCTTTTCACCCCATTCCTTCATTCCGAAATCCACACATAACAATCCATCCCGATTTCCGGTCTGGACATGGTAGCCAAGTGAACACCAGCGGTATTGTTCAGGCCGTTTAACGATACCAGCGCGAACCGGGTTGAGATCCACATAGGCCAAGAGATTGACCAGAGAACGGCCATTTTGGACGATCAATGATTTGAATCGTCCATTCCAGAAATAGCCTTCTCGGCCATGCCGCTTATTGTAGTAGCGGGTGAATCCCTGCTTGATATCCTTGACAAATTGAGCAAGCGATGACCACCGATCCCGGAATCTCGCAATGGTCTGCTCGGAAATCTCCCGCCCCTCGGGAAACCATTTCTCCAACCGTTCACGCACCAGATCGTCAGAAAAATATTCCGCCGGATACATGCGGGTTACCAGGTGAAAGTGGTTGGACATGACACAGAATCCGAGCACATCCACGAAATAAAATCTGCTGAGTCGAGTGATCAGCCCCAGCAGATACTCTTTTTCAGCCGCTTCTAGAGGAAATCCTGTCAATGCGGTTCTGGAGATAACGTGGTAGACAGTAGGGATGTCCGTCCGAACAAAGCGTGCTATTCTAGGCATATATGACCTCCTATGAACGTTGGGAGACAAAATATCCAAGTGCTAGAGAGTAGCAACAAAACATCTAACGAAAAATTTTTTAATTATCAACCTGTTTAAATGTATAAGTAGCTAAGATGGAAGTAGTTTCTCTCT
Source organism: Desulfoplanes sp. PS50 (assembly GCF_053851535.1). Classification (NCBI taxonomy): domain Bacteria; kingdom Pseudomonadati; phylum Thermodesulfobacteriota; class Desulfovibrionia; order Desulfovibrionales; family Desulfoplanaceae; genus Desulfoplanes; species Desulfoplanes sp. PS50. The sequence goes on from NZ_JBSPZA010000014.1 coordinate 78,610, forward strand.
TTCGAAAACTGTTTGATAGACTTAGAAATCATTGTATATTTGATTTCTATTTATCAACTGCATCAAGGAGGGGATCCAATGA